>JAAYCC010000153.1 GCA_012729875.1 Clostridiales bacterium
CGAATCGACGATAAGCTTCTTGACGAAGTGAGGGAAAAATCAGTTTACATAATTTCTCAGCTTCAGAGCGCAAAGGGCGTAAGGTCCGTGAGCGGACTAGGGCTGATGATTGGCATTGAGATCGAAAAGGACGCAAAAGAAGTGGCGGCGGAATGTCTTAAAAAGGGCGTTATAGTCCTTACGGCAAAAACAAAGATAAGACTTCTGCCGCCGCTCAATATAAAAATGCAGGAACTTGAACAAGCAATCACTATACTGAAAGGGGTAATCGCACAATGAACCATCTCCTGAAACTCGCAGATCTGTCCTCAGAGGAGATCGTCGAGATACTGAACCTTGCCGACCAGCTCAAGTATGAGCAAAAAAACGGCATAGAGCACCCTCTTCTCAAGGGCAAAACTCTGGGTATGATCTTTCAGAAGAGCTCCACCCGCACAAGGGTCAGCTTTGAAACAGGTATGTACCAGCTCGGCGGTGCCGCCCTCTTCCTCTCCCCGCGTGACCTTCAGATAGGGCGAGGCGAGCCGGTGCAGGACACCGCGCGCGTCCTGTCCCGCTATCTGGACGGTATTATGATACGCACCTTCGCACAGTCAGAGGTCGAAGCCCTTGCCGAGTACGGCAGCATACCGGTTATAAACGGACTGACCGACTACTGCCACCCCTGTCAGGTTCTTGCAGACCTAATGACCATAAGGGAGTACAAGCACAGCTTCAAGGGGCTCAAGCTCTGCTTTATCGGCGACGGCAACAACGTGGCAAACAGCCTGATCGTCGGATGTATAAAGATGGGCATGGAAGTCGCTATCGGCTGCCCGGAGAGCTATAAACCCGATGCAGATATCATGAAATGGGCTTCCGAAAACGGCAAATTCACATGCACGCCCGACATCTTCGCGGCCGCAAAGGACGCAGACGTACTTTATACCGACGTATGGGCGTCCATGGGTCAGGAAGAGGAGTTCAAGGAGCGCTGCAAAATTTTCTCCGCTTACCAGATAAACGACGAAGTCATGGCCGCTGCAAAGCCGGACGCCATAGTACAGCACTGCCTGCCCGCGCACCGCGAGGAGGAAGTGACCGAAAAGGTATTTGAAGCGCACGCCGATGAAATATTTGATGAGGCCGAAAACCGCCTGCACGTTCAAAAAGCCGTGATGGTCAGGCTCATGGGTAAAAAACAGCATGAGTAAGGTTTACATAATTCTCGAAAACGGGCGGGTATTCGAAGGTGAGTCCTTCGGCGCCGAGGGTGAAGCCATCGGTGAACTGGTTTTTAATACCGGAGTTGTGGGCTATCTGGAGACCCTGACCGATCCCAGCTATGCTGGACAGATAATAATGCACACATTCCCACAGATAGGAAACTACGGCGTTATCCCCGAGGACTTTGAAAGCGAAAAATGCCACGCAAAGGGAGTAGTTGTCCGGGACTGGTGCAAAGCTCCCTCAAACTTCCGCTCACAGGGCGATCTGGACGCTTTTCTAAAGCAATACGGCGTTGTGGGCATCTGCGGTGTGGATACCCGCGAGATAACTCATATAATCCGCGAAACAGGCGTTATGAACGCCATGATAACTCCAAACAAGCCGGACTGCGTACCGGAAGCGGTCAAAAGCTACAGGGTGACCGGCGTTGTCGCCGAGACAAGCTGCAAAAATGCCTATGTCGTCCCACCAGAAGACAAAATAAAATTTGACGTTGCACTGATCGACTATGGCGCAAAGCAAAACATTATACGCGAGCTCCGGAAACGCGGCTGCCGTATAACTGTGTTCCCGCACGATACAAAGGCCGAGGATATGCTTGCATCCAATCCGGATGGGATCGTGCTCTCAAACGGAGCGGGAGATCCGGCAGAAAATATAGTCTGTATTGAAGAGATACGAAAAATGCTCGGAAAAAAGCCGATATTCGGAATATGTCTGGGGCACCAGCTGCTGGCGCTCGCCATGGGGGGAAAAACCGAAAAGCTCCGCTACGGCCACCGCGGAGGAAATCAGCCTGTGCGGGTGCTGGAGAGCGGTAGAGTTTACATAACATCTCAAAACCACGGATATGAAGTCGTGTCCGAGAGCATTGATAAATCCGCCAGGGCTATAAGTTATGTAAACCTAAACGACAACAGCTGCGAGGGTCTGGTATATCCGTCGCTGGATGCTTTTTCGCTTCAATTCCACCCCGAGGCGCACGCCGGTCCCCGTGATATGGAGTTTGCCTTTGATAAATTCCTTGACCTTATGAAAGGGGGCAGGCTCTGATGCCGTTTGATAAAAGTATAAAAAAAGTGCTGGTTATAGGTTCCGGCCCTATTGTCATCGGGCAGGCCGCGGAGTTCGACTATGCGGGCAACCAGGCCTGCCGCGTCCTCAGGGACGCGGGTATAAACGTCGTACTGGTAAACTCCAACCCTGCGACCATCATGACGGACGAGGCGCTTGCTGACGAGATATACCTCGAACCGCTGACCGCGGATACCGTAAAGCGTATTATCGAAAAGGAGCGCCCCGACAGCCTGCTTGCCTCTCTCGGAGGACAGACGGGACTTACGATAGCCATGCAGCTGAGCAAAGACGGCTATCTCGAAAAGCACGGTGTGCGCCTGCTCGGCACCTCAGCCGAGGCCATTGACAAAGCCGAGGACCGGCAGCTTTTCCGGGACACGATGGTCAAAATTGGACAGCCAGTCATTCCCTCTGCTATTGCAAACGATCTCGACAGGGCGCTTGAAATAGCTCTGGAAATCGGCTATCCCGTAATAGTCCGCCCCGCTTTTACGCTCGGCGGCGGCGGGGGCGGCGTCGCCTACAATGAAGCAGAGCTGCGCGTTGTAGCCAAAAACGGGCTCATGCTCTCCCCTATTACGCAAATCCTAGTTGAGCGTTATATAGCCGGCTGGAAGGAGATAGAGTTTGAGGTCATGCGCGACCGCTCCGGCAACGTCATCGCAATCTGCTCCATGGAGAATGTGGACCCCGTCGGAGTTCATACCGGCGACAGCATAGTTGTCGCTCCCGCCCTGACTCTCTCCGACCGCGAGTACAATATGCTCCGCAGCGCGTCCCTGGACATCATAACAGAGCTGGGCATCGAGGGCGGCTGCAACTGCCAGTTCGCACTCAACCCCGACAGCTTCGAGTATAACGTCATTGAGGTCAACCCACGCGTCTCCCGCTCCTCCGCCCTCGCCTCCAAGGCGACGGGCTACCCCATCGCAAAGGTCACGGCAAAAATTGCTCTCGGCTATACTCTGGACGAGATCCGCAACGATGTGACCGGAAAGACCAGCGCCTGCTTTGAGCCGGCCGTGGACTACATCGTCTGCAAGCTTCCCAAGTGGCCCTTCGACAAATTCGTCGGCGCCGACCGCACTCTGGGTACTCAGATGAAAGCCACAGGCGAGGTCATGTCCATCGCCTGCAGCTTTGAGGCTGCAATAATGAAAGCCGTCCGCGGCGCGGAGCTGGGCCTTGATACGCTCAATCCCAAGCAGCGGGCAGACGGCGATATAATACAAAAGGTTGGCAATGTGGACGATATGCGCCTGTTCACAATTTTCGAGGCGCTTAAGCGGAACGTGGATGTCGAGACCATCCACAGCATCACCAAAATCGACCGCTGGTTCATTAATAAGCTAAAAAATCTGTCTGATTTCGAAAATAGAATAGCCGAAGAAGGGCTGACGGACGAGAGCTACAGGCTCGGCAAGTATTACGCCTATACGGACAAGGCCCTAGCGCGCATCTCAGGCAGCAAAATCGAAAAGCCTGCGAGAAGCGTATATAAAATGGTGGACACCTGTGCCGCAGAGTTTGCCGCCGAAACTCCCTACTTCTACTCCACTTTTGACGGACACTGCGAGGCCCGGCCTTTTGTGAAG
>JAAYCC010000154.1 GCA_012729875.1 Clostridiales bacterium
AAGTCATCCTCGTTTTTGGCGAGATATGCGATACGCGGAATGTTTATTGTTACGACGCCGATTGAGCCGGTGGACTCGCCGCTGCCGAAAAAGCCCCCGGATTTTTTGCGCAGCTCGCGGAGGTCAAGCCGCAGGCGGCAGCACATAGAGCGCACGTCGGATGGCTCCATATCGCTGTTGATGTAGTTCGAAAAGTATGGAGTTCCGTATTTGGCGGTCATCTCGAAGAGCAGCCTGTTGTTTTCGGTCTCCGACCAGTCGAAGTCGCGGGTTATGGAGTAGGTCGGGATGGGGTACTGGAAACCGCGGCCGTTGGCGTCGCCCTCTATCATGATCTCGATGAACGCCTTGTTGACCATATCCATCTCTCTTTTGCAGTCCCTATAGCAGAAGTCCATCTCTTTTCCGCCGACTATGCAGGGCTGGTCCGCCAGATCTTCGGGGACGGTCCAGTCGAGTGTGATGTTGGAGAACGGTGCCTGCGTACCCCAGCGGGACGGCGTGTTGACGCCGTATACAAAGGACTGGATGCACTGCTTGACTTCCTTGTAGCTGAGATCATCGGCCTTGATGAATGGGGCAAGATAGGTGTCGAAAGAGGAGAAGGCCTGAGCGCCTGCCCACTCGTTCTGCATGATACCCAGATAGTTGACCATTTGGTTGCAGAGAGTGGAGAGGTGGCTGGCGGGGGAGGAGGTGATTTTTCCGGGTATGCCCCCGAGCCCTTCTTTTATAAGCTGACGCAGCGACCAGCCGGCACAGTAGCCGGTGAGCATGGACAGGTCATGAAGGTGCAGATCGCCGCTGCGGTGGGCGTTTGCGACCTCCTCGTCGTAAATTTCTGAGAGCCAGTAGTTGGCGGTGATTGCGCCGGAGTTGGAGAGAATGAGACCCCCGACGGAGTAGGTAACCGTGGAGTTCTCTTTGACGCGCCAGTCGGTGACATGGACATAGCTGTCCACAAGGGATTTGTAGTCCAGCATGGTGGACTTCATGTTGCGGATTTTCTCGCGCTGCTTGCGGTAGAGAATGTATGCCTTCGCAATGTCGGAGTATCCCGCCTGAACCAGTACGGATTCAACACTGTCCTGAATGTCCTCGACGCCGATCAGGTTGTCGCGGATCTTGCTCTCATAGTCGGCGGTTACTTTAAGTGCCAGCAGATCTATGATATCCGGCGTGTACTGCTTA
This sequence comes from Clostridiales bacterium, assembly GCA_012729875.1. GTDB lineage: Bacteria > Bacillota > Clostridia > Oscillospirales > Oscillospiraceae > UBA2658. The sequence continues at coordinate 1,192 of JAAYCC010000154.1, forward strand.
TCCTGAGCCTCAAAGGCCTTTGTGATAGCCACAGTTATTTTGGAGATGTTGAAGTCACAAATTTTTCCGTCGCGTTTAACAACCTGATACAAGTTGCCGCCCCCCTTAGTTAAAATCATTGTATATAAAAGTGTTGTTTACTTCACAATGTAATTCTATCACATATATTGTGCTTGTCAACATATATTTTGAGGCATATACCACAAAATATTGTGTTTGCAGATCAGCCCCGAATTATGACTTCAGGGACGTATGAAGCGAGAATACCTTGAAAATGCTCGATTTCCTGTCTGGTAAACCCGCCCAACTCTATTCGCTGACTTGAGTTCGAAAAGCCAACAAGCTCGCCTGAATCTTCAAAATTCTGCAGGAAGTGGCGCTGCGCCCCCTTGACAAGCTCACCGATTTTTTTGATGTCGTCGTCGGTATGAAGGCCCCTGACAAGTGTTGTGCGGAACTCATATGGAACGCTGCAGTTTTTGAGGAGTTCAATACTTTCTATTATACCTGTGGTACTGAAGTTCTCAATTCCGACAGTCATCGGGTATTTTTCAACTGAGTTTTTTATGTCCATAGCCACATAGTCCACAAGACCCTTGTCCAAAAGCGTCTTCAGCCTATCGGGGAATGTTCCGTTGGTGTCGAGCTTTACGAGGAAACCAAGCTCGCGTATCCTGAGGATAAAGCCGCCTATGTCGTTCTGGAGCAGCGGCTCTCCGCCGGTTATACATACCCCGTCCAGCTTTCCTACGCGCTTTTCCAGAAAGTTAAAAACCTCGTCAGTTGGAATTGGAGTGCATTTTTCCGGTCTAGTTACGAGAGAGGCGTTGTGGCAGAAGGGACAGCGAAAATTGCAGCCTCCTGTAAATATGGTTGCCGCGAGCTTTTCCGGATAGTCGAGCAGCGACAGCTTTTGTAGGCCGCAGATGAGCATACCGTCGTCTCCCTTCATCGGCGTAGTAATAGAGTATTGTAATTGTACAGCCTGGACGCTATCTTTTCAATATAAAGAAATGACAAAAAAAGTATATATAGTTTTACATATTTTTCTTTTCTTACTTGACCCACAACATGTTGTTACCTGATGCTTCGTTGACAAAGAGGATGCAAAAGAGTAAAATTGAGGGGAAAATAAAGCGCGTGAGATAAAACCACGGGAGAATACCATGATAAATAAAAAGTTCTCGCTTGTTATACCGGCCTATAACGAGGCATCCATCATTGAAAGCACCATAAAAACACTGCTTCCCTATCTTGACCGCCATTTCTCGGATTATGAGCTAATCATATCTGACGACGGCAGTACAGACGACACTAAAGCCATAGCCGAGAGCATTCCGGATCCGCACCTGCGCTGTGTCGGACATATGCCGAACAAGGGCAAGGGAGCCGCCGTGCGCGACGGAATGATGGCGGCCAACGGAGATATCATTGCCTACACGGATGCAGACCTCGCCTATGGAATCGACGTCATCGTCCCGCTTTTAGAAAAGCTTGAGCGCGAGGGTACAGATATTGTAATAGGTTCGCGCAAGCTGCACCCCGAGGGCTATGAGAACTACCCACCGCTAAGGCTTTTAGCCAGCCGATGCTTCAGCTTTCTGACCGGACTTCTCGCGGGATTCCAGTATGACACACAGTGCGGCCTCAAGGCGTTCACCGCACCCGCAGCAAGGCAGATCTTCTCCCGCTGTGAGACGGACGGCTTCGCCTTTGATTTTGAGCTTATGATGCTGGCTGTAAGGCTTGGGTACACCGTGGGCCAGCTTCCGGTGAAAATCGTAAACCACCGCTTATCCAAGGTGCATGTATTTAAGGACAGCATCAAAATGTTTGGTGACGTCATAAGAATACGGCGCAGTGTAAATAAAAGACTTGGAGAGGAAAGAGGCAAATGAACAGGCTATGCAAGGCCAAATGGGGGGGAAAAACATATGTCATATTGTTTTTTCTCATGTTCGGGCTGATTTTTTCCCGTTACTGCTATTATGGCTTTACATATTGGCAGCAGCTTGACGACTACATCCAGTATCACAACTACACTGCTTACAACAGCGACATTTCCGAGCTTATAGATAGACTAGGGCTTTTGTCGTCCCGCCCTCTGGCGGGACTTGCGGATATCTATCTGTGGTCGCATTTCTATGGACGTATGATTGCCGCCGTTGCTGTGATCTCCGCGATGTATGCCGCCTCCGCAGTTTTTTTTCACCGTGTTTTTTCAAGACAGTTTGGCACGGGAGCTCTGTTTTTTGTGGTATACGCTCTGCTGCCGCTGGGGATTGAAGGTACCTACTGGGTCTCCGCGTCCTCACGCATTGTTGCGGGGCTGTTCTTTGCCTCGCTCTCGCTGCTTTTCTTCGACAGATGGTGTTATAAGGGGAGAGCTTTGAATCTGCTCCTGTTTGCGATCTTTCAGCTTGCGGCCTTTTGCTTCTACGAGCAGATAGTTTTGCTCTCGGGTGCGGCGACTCTGGTCGTAATGCTGACGGGCTTCGGAAGGGATAAAAAAAGACCCCTCTGGGGCTTTCTGATGTTCGCGGGAGCGGCGATATATTTCGCCATAACAAAGCTTGCCGAGCCGGGAGTTTACGGCGCGCGGACGCAGATTTTCCTGCCTTGGCAGGAAAATTGGTGGCAGGAGTGCTTCTTACCTGCGGTAAAGCAAGTCGGGTATGTTTTTAGCGTCGGCATGTTCGCGACGCTAGGGAGGGGGTTGAAACGCGGATTTTTGATTCTCGTTTCCGAGCCGAACATAATCTGTATAACCGTTTTTGCTGCTCTCTGCGCGGCAATGTTTTTCTTGCTGAAAGGGATAAAAAGCGCGA
>JAAYCC010000155.1 GCA_012729875.1 Clostridiales bacterium
GCCGTCCGATATAGGCAATGTGCCCAATGGCAAAGACCTTCCGTCCTCAGTCAGACAGAGCTTTTCAAGCTTGCCCCTTTCGTCGACATTCAATATCGAATTATCATCAAGCAGGACAGAGCTGCTGATTTTTTTCAACTTTGAGCGGAATTTTGAGACGGTTTCAACCCCGTTTTCCGAATCGGCTATCTTAAAGACAATTACCTCGCCGTTGCTCTTTACGGCTGTCCAATTATCCTCGGAAATGTTAAAACAGCCGATGATATGTCCCGACAGCTCCCTTATCGCCTCTCCCCACTCTGCGGAACCGCTCCGCACGCTGAGGATTCTGGTCTCATTTGAGATGCTAGAGGCAAGAATTTTGCCTTTACCTGCATATATGGAGTAGCGAACCATATTGTTGATTTTTCTCTCTCCCTTCAACGGCAGGGCTTCCAGATGTAACTTTGAGGGAAACAATTTCTCTCTGAAGAGAGGCTCGCTGATTTTTAGATCTTCCCAGATTGCAGCTTCGGCGTCGTCAAATTCCTTATCAAAAATTTCTTCCACTGCGCCGGACACTTTTATTTTTTCAAGCTTTCCGTTTATCTCCGAAAGCTTTTCCTCCAGACTGGGAAAGCTCTTTTCCTCTTTCCAAAGCTCTTTCAGCATTTCCAGCCGTCTTCCGGCTTTCTTCGCTCTTGATGCGTATTCGAGATAGGTATCCATATCAATGAGATTTTCCGATGAGACAATGTAGGCTTCAATTTCTTCAGGAAGCTCCTGCTCTTCCGGACCTTTTCCGTAAAGGATATTGACTATATCCAAATCGCTGTATGTCTCCGTCCTGCCCCTGTAATACTTATATGGAGTCTGCCTGATCTCGCTATATGTGGCCCCTGCATCCCCTATGGCCCTGTCCTTTATCGTCCATCCGTCCTGCTTCTTGAAGAAACCGTATCTGACCGCCTGCGACAGAATGTAATTCTGATCATCCGGATTTGTGATAGAGCTGATGAAACCGTCCCAGAGGGCCTTTGATAGATCCTTTTCCTCCCCACAGTTCCACGTATCCAAAACGTGGATGATATTTCTTATGGACAGAACAGCTTCCTTAAGCTCCAGGTCGCCCACAGCCTGGTCAGTTTCCTCCTCATCGAGAAAATTGTCCCTCCACTTACCGATAAATACATTTTGCGTGAGCTTTGACAGCTGACACAATTTGAAGAGTTCATCCATGTTTTTCCTAATATCCGGCAGATGTACAAACCCCTTTTCATCGGCTATATATGAGAGTACGACTTCAAAAAGCTCGTTTTTTTCGGGGCTTTCCTGCTCCATTAAAGCCCCTTTTACAGACTGGGGAAGATAGTTGTATTCAACAGTTATAAATCTGGACTTGAAAGCGGGGTTTAGTTCGTTTGTCCCCTCATAATTCACCATGTTCGAGGACAGGTTCCCTGTTCCGATAAACGCAAAGCCCGGCCTTATATATACCGGTCCTACACCCGTGATATACGCGTTCTCACCGGCCTGCCTCTGTAAAAGGTCATTTAGACCTATGAGGTTTTGCATGGCGATCGTATTCAGCTCATCGACTATAACGGGTCTGCCCTCTCTGGCCGCTCTTAATATTTCCCGCTCCACCTTCTTCACCTCGGTGCCGAAAGCGCTGTTATCTGCGATGACCATATCTGAAAAGCTTTTTAAAACCAGGAGTTTTAACTGGGTCTGGTCTTCATGAGATATTTGATCCAGTTCCTCTTTATACATCTCTTCCAATTTATTGTAATAAGAGAATATCTGCTCAAAATAATTCAAATATGACCCCTCTGAAAAGCTCGTCTTCAGTGTCAGGGTCTTTTCAACAAACATATCCTCATATGTCAGGTCATGGGATCCGGATATGAACAGCGGCTGAATCTGATCTAAAATCTCTTTGTCACATATACCGACATCTCTACGATATTTCTCTTCTGTGAGCTTCATATAGTATCTAAATTGCTCAAGAACCTGTTCATCCGCGGCATTTTTGTTGGATTCATACCATCCGGTCATCAGCTCTTCCATGTTATCCTGAATTCTTTTTGATATGGCAAAGTCCTTGGCCGCATCCATTGCGAGCTGAGTTTTACCCCCGCCGAGATGGCCGACTATGTAGACGGGCAGACCATTATCCAGAGCATTGATCACTCGCTCCTTAGCGTCCGCGACATAGGAGACCTCAACCATTCTATGGTTTTCTTTGCATCTGATATCTGACAGATATTTTTTTACGTGGTATGCCTCCCAAGCTTCTCTATTGTCGCTGCAAAACGCCGACAGCTTATCCCTGAGTTCAGAGATTCTGTCTACCCTGTATCTTGTGGCCGCATTTGAAACGCAGTGATTCGATCTGTAGTTTTCTTTCGCTATTCTCCTCTCCCAGTTCAAGAAGAACCTCTCATAGGCAATTTCCGTATTGATCTCGTCAATAGCCTCAGACCACCTCTTATACTCCGATTCCTTGAAGCCCCTATAGGCTTCAAGAATCGCATTATCCGCAAAACTTGGATCTTTCTCCTCACTCAACACGGTGGTCCTTCTGTATTTTTCAAAAAACTCTCCCTGCTTAGATTCAGGAATAAAGAAATTATTTATACGGCTTCTGTAATCCCGTCTGTATAGCTCCTCTATCTGCTGAAGTTTTAATTTATTATTCACATTGTTCACCCTTGAAATATGATTTAAATCTTCAATAAATGCCGATACTGCCAGAGCAAAATTTTACCCGCTTATTAGGATTTATGGTAACACCTCACAAACGCGGGAAAGGTGGTTAAAAAAACGAGGGGAATCTTATGAATATAAAATTCCCCTTATTAATTAATTTGAATTTCTCAGATCAGCCCGTATTCCTTTAAAAACTTCTCGACTTCAGTATCACCTAATATACTCATCAGCATGCTCTTTGTCGCATCAGGAAGGTCGATTTCGGGTTTTCCTCCGTCAAGCAGCTGAACTACAGAGTCCGCAAGATATCGCAGATCATATACGGAGGAGAAAACCTCCGGCACACCCTTTTCGACCCCTGTCAGCACATAGACAGACTCCATTGCGGTACGTCCGCTGTATTCAATTGTGAATACAGTATCTCTACCCGGATTATCCAGTGTCTCGGCAAACTGGCCTAAAAAGGCAAAGTTTACAGCCCCTTCGGGTACACAGTATGGACGGTCACCGCGAACACGAGGCATAAAATGCGAAGTAACGAATGGCATCATTACAGGGATACAGGTACATGTCTTGGCCAACTCTTCAATTTCATTGACCGGCACCCCTATGTGGTACAGCCACTCTCTTGTGATTTCTTTGCCTGTGCATTCGCGCATCGGCTTCTTTATGTAATCCCCCGGCTTATCCGTGAACAGGCCGTATACCCAGACTAAAACATCGTCTTTAGGCTGCCCTATATACTGAGGCTGGCGGTTAACTGTCCAGCTCATCAGCCATCCTGAATCACGTGCGGTCACAATGCCGCCTGTACATATTTTGCCTGCGTATGGATCGCGCCCTGTGATTTTTTCAATATACTTCGGAACTCTCGGATCATGGCACGTGACTGTCGCGGACTCCCAATTGCTCCTTTCAATGTCCGAACAGAAAACCTCGGGATGTCCGAATGCGTCATCCTGCGCCGCGATATTCTTCCACATCTTCCAGCATCCCCCGATAGTCCCGTCCATCGGGGCCGGAGTATCATCATCGCCGTAGCCGGAGTTTTCCGTCATCGATCCGTTTGTGATGAACACCAGATCATTCTCTGTCAGATCAATGCTTCCGGCTTTTCCGTCTTGCGTATAGACAATTTTTTTAGCGACCTTTTTATCCGGCTTAATGTCAAATTCGACATTTTCGACTCTGGTTCCGTACATGAAGTTCACACCATGATCCTTTAAGTAGTTGATCATCGGAAGTATGAACGAGGTAAATTGATCGTACTTTGAGAACTGAAGCGCGGAGAGGTCCGTAAGACCATTCACATGATGAATAAATCTTGTCATGTATAGCTTCATTTCCAATGCACTGTGCCAGTTTTCAAAAGCAAACATTGTTCTCCAAATTGTCCAGAAATCAGTATCGAGCAGTTCCTTTGAAAAAATGTCTTCAATGGACTTGTCCGCAAGCTGATCATCCGGCGTCAAAACAAGCATTGCAATTTCCATGGTAAGCTGTTGATTTAGATTGAACTTTCCATTAAAACCTCTCTGCCCCTGTTTTTCGGTTATTCTGTTCATACTGAAGTTGGGGTCATCTAGGTTTGTATAATAGAAATAATCAAGAACGGACATCTCAGGGTCTTCGGTTGACTGAAGCGAACTAAACAAGTCGAACAGGCACTCGAAATGATGTCCCATCTCTCTGCCGCCTCTTGCTACATATCCCGCTTTTCCCCTTACAGCTCCGTCAAGGCATCCCCCCGGCAAATTTAATTGTTCAATGAAAGTGATTTTGCTCCCATCCATGTGGGCATCTCTAATCAAAAAGCAGCCTGCAGCTAAAGCTCCGATACCGGTACCGATCAAGTACGCTGATTTTTTCTCAATTCCTTTTGGCTTTCTCGCCTTTACCAGGCGGTGGTAATCCCCGTTTGTCAGTTTAAGCTTTTCATTGTAAGTTTTAAGGTCCATAATTTATCCTCCTTTAAATGAAATAATATCGCTGTGTTTATTATATTATAGCTAGTATTTTCTGCAATTTGTACAGTCATAGACGCTCCCGTGTGCAATCTTTGGGCATTGTGATGATTTTATATAATTTTTGTGCATTTGAATATGACTGCCTATATAAAA
>JAAYCC010000156.1 GCA_012729875.1 Clostridiales bacterium
AAGCCGGCGTACTGCAAAAAACGTATTTAGTTTTCATATACTCACTGCTGTCCCCTGACGGTGAGACAGAGCGGAAAGAAAACCTGTGACGTGTTTTTTATAAATTAAATAGATTAAAGTCCCTTTGCGTTTGCAGCGTCGATGAACTCCTGGATCTTTGCTTCGGGGATCTTAGCAGCGGGGGTCTTAGCGATCTTGCCAAGAGTGAAGCCCTTAGCCATCTTGATCATGGGGTTCTTGGAAGTTCCGGGAATGATGGAATCCATAAGCTCGAGAGCTGCGGGGTTAGCGAGAATATCGCCCAATACTGTATCCATGCTGTATGCCATAGTAAATGACCTCCATAATAATTTGTGTGGTTTCGTCCTCGTACCCAGAGCTCCTGTGGTAAAATGCCGTCAGGATCACCTTACATATGGAACCTGGAACGCTGGCGTATCGGTTTATGCCGACGGTTGTCGGGAGTTCTTCCCAACTGGTAAAAGGTTACCACGCATGTACAAAAGTGTCAATTGTCCAAACGCACAAAATAAACTCCCCCAAAGGGATAATTTGCACAAGCAAAATTTTCTTGAGACAACAAAGAAACGAATTAGTACATTTTTTTGACGCGATAGACACATTATAATACGTTATTGGTACAACCTCTATTTTTGCCTTTCAGCGGGTTAATGTGTTAAACTGCTGTCAACAAGTTTGCTTTGTATATTTTCAACAAAATCGTAACCATCTATTCATTATTAGAGCGGCTATCACCCAAACCTATTGATAAGACTGATTATTCTACAGGACAGGTACTGCCTTAATAACAAAACTAACTTTTTTATATTTTTACCCCCTGGGGGGCTTGCCTGTAAGTGTTTTTGGTGTTATTTTTAGATGGAAAATCAAAAATCATTGAAAAAACAATGTTATTGAAAGCGAGGAAACCGAATATGCATATGGCTGATGCTTTGCTGTCCCCGGCCGTCGGCGGAGTTATGTATGCCGCCAGCGCAGCGACAGCGGTTTATTCCGCAAAAAAGATCAAGGACGAGTTCGATCCTAAAAAGATACCAGTTATGGGCATCATGGGCGCTTTTGTTTTCGCAGCACAGATGATAAATTTCTCTATTCCCGGCACAGGCTCCAGCGGTCACATCTGCGGTGGGCTGCTGCTCTCAGCAATACTGGGGCCGTATGCGGCCTTTCTGTCGATGATCGCGGTCCTGCTTATACAGTGTCTCCTCTTTGCCGACGGCGGAATTCTCGCACTTGGCGCCAATATCTGGAATATGGCGTTTTACGCCTGCTTCTTTGGGTACTTCTGCATTTACAAGCCCTTTACGAAAAACGGTTTTTCTGTAGGCAAAATTATCGCGGCCTCTGTTATCGGATGTATCCTGAGTCTACAGCTTGGCGCTTTCAGCGTTGTTCTTGAGACCTCCATCTCCGGCATTTCAGAGCTACCCTTCGGAACTTTTGTCGCCTCCATGCTGCCGATCCATCTGGCTATCGGTCTTGTAGAGGGACTTATAACCGCCGCTGTTCTTGTATTCCTGCTTCAGGCGCGTCCCGAGCTTCTGGATGCCGAAGCAACGGAGAACAAGTTCTCGCTCAAAAAAGTCCTCGTCATCATGGGAATCATCGTCGTACTCGTCGGCGGTGCACTGTCACTGTTCGCATCCAGCTACCCCGACGGTCTCGAATGGTCCATCTTTCAGGTCACCGAGAGTGAAGAACTTGAATCCGACGGCAACATACATGACACTCTGGCAGGCGTCCAGGAGGACACGGCGGTCTTACCGGACTATTCTTTCTCTGGAAGCGACAGCGCTGCCGGGACAAGCGTTTCCGGAATTGTAGGCGCCGGCATTGTCGCCCTGTTCTGCATATTGCTCTGCGCGATATTTGGAGTTTTCAAAAAGAAAAAGCAACTGGAAAGCTAAATCAAATTTAAGGAAATACATAAATGGGAAAAATCTCGGATGCCATATACGAGATCCACTATATGGATACAATAGCAAGCAAGGACTCGCCCATACACCGCATCCATCCTCTTATAAAGCTATTAACTGCAATCGC
>JAAYCC010000021.1 GCA_012729875.1 Clostridiales bacterium
AACCGCGCCCTGCGCGCCATGATTCTGGGCATACCCAATGTGGGGAAATCCACGTTTATAAACAAAGTTGCAAAGCGAAAGGCGGCTTTAGCTTCGGACAGGCCCGGCGTTACAAGAGGCAAGCAATGGATAACAGTAGACGCGGGGCTTGAGCTACTGGACACTCCGGGCATACTCTGGCCGCGCTTTGACAGCCAGGAGGTGGGCGAGTGTCTCGCGTACACAGGTGCTATACGCGATGAGATCATGGACAGAGAGACATTGGCCGCAAACCTCATGCTAAAGCTTCGCGAGCTATATCCCCAGAGCATAGAGCAGAGGTATAGATTTACACCTGACCCGGACGCGAACGGTTTTGAGCTGCTTGAGACCGCGGCGAAAAAGCGCGGGTTTTTAATTTCCGGCGGCGAATACGACATTGAGCGGATGTCCGCCGTTCTGCTGGACGAATTCCGCGACGGAAAGCTGGGGCGCATCTCACTTGAACGCCCCCATACTGCAGGTATATCAGATGGATTTGTGGGAAATTGAAAGTGAAATACGCGCTGGCGGTATTTCCCCTGTCTGTGGGGTCGACGAGGCGGGGAGAGGTCCGCTGGCAGGTCCGGTATGCGCGGCCGCGGTGATCTTGCCCTTCGGCACACAAATTGAGGGGCTGGACGACTCAAAAAAGCTCTCGGCAAAAAAGCGCGTTGCGCTGTACGATATAATTGTTGAAAGGGCTGTAGCATACGGCATAGCCTTTGCGGATGTGGAGGAGATAGAGCGTCTGAATATCCTCGGCGCCACATTTCTCGCCATGAACCGTGCGATTGCAAAGCTCTCTATTATGCCGCAATTGGCGCTCGTTGACGGAAACAGCTGCAGAGGTATCGAGCTCTGCAGCCGCTGTGTGGTCGGAGGAGACGGAAAGTGCGCCTCCGTTGCCGCAGCATCTATTTTGGCTAAGGTCACACGTGACCGCCTGATGCTTGAGATGGACGCCCTCTATCCCCAATACGGCTTTGCGAAGCACAAGGGCTACGGAACAGCCGCCCACTATGCCGCTCTACGGGAATTCGGCCCCTGTCCCATACACAGACCCGGCTTTCTTAAAAAGGGCCTCCACGGGGAGGATGGGAAATGAACACAAAGCTTACCGGGCGCTGGGGAGAACAGACTGCCGCTAAATACCTGAAAGAGAAGAAGTATAGAATAGTCGGAATGAACTACTCGTGCAGACTGGGGGAAATAGACCTCATAGCCGAAAACCGCGAGTACATAGTCTTCGCGGAGGTGAAGCTCCGCAAGAGCGACGTTTTTGCAGAGGCAAAGGAATTTGTCACGCGCTCAAAGCAGGAAAAAATAATCAAAACGGCGTCACTGTGGCTTTCACAGAACGAGACTAAAAAACAGCCGCGCTTTGACGTAATCGAAATATACGCACCGGAGGGCGCTGTTCCCGGATCGGTGAAGATAAACCATATCCAAAATGCGTTTCAATAAGGAGCAGGAAAGATGAAATATTACAGCACAAGAGATAAAAATAACATCGTTTCGGCTGCACAGGCCATAGCCGCCGGCCTTTCTCCCGACGGGGGACTCTTTCTTCCCACTGCAATACCCACGGTCTCACAGAACGGGCTGAAAGCTCTTCTCGAAATGGACTACCGTGAGCGCGCCGTTGATATCATGGGTCGTTATTTGGACGAGTTTTCTGCAGACGAGCTGCGCTCATTTGTCAGTGAGGCGTATTCCGACAACTTCGACTCTGCGGCTATAGCACCGGTGCGTTTTATGGACGACAATACCGCTTTTCTTGAACTGTGGCACGGCCCCACCTGCGCCTTCAAGGATATGGCGCTGCAGATGCTGCCGCGTCTGCTGACCGCCTCGCTAAAAAAGCTGGGCGAAAGCCGCCGCGTCTGCATTCTGGTCGCCACCTCGGGAGATACGGGCAAGGCCGCTTTGGAGGGTTTCGCCGATGTTGAGGGCACGTCAATAGTCGTGTTCTATCCCCGCGACGGCGTTTCGGACGTTCAAAAGCTTCAGATGACTACTCAGCGCGGTGAAAACGTCTTCGTCTGCGCCGTAGACGGGAATTTTGACGACGCTCAGACGGGCGTCAAGAGAATTTTCGGCGACATGGATTTTGCAAAAAAACTCAATGGGCACAACTGCTTTTTGTCCTCGGCTAACTCCATAAACTGGGGCAGACTGCTGCCGCAGGTGGTCTATTATTTCTCCGCCTACTGTGACTACGTGAACTCCGGCAAAATCAAAATGGGGGATGAGATAGATTTCTGTGTGCCCACCGGGAACTTCGGCGATATTCTCGCCGGATGGTACGCCAAGAGGATGGGGCTGCCTGTCCGGAGACTCATCTGTGCATCGAACAGCAACAATGTCCTGACGGACTTTATAAGCACCGGCGTGTACGACCGTAACCGCAGCTTCTACACCACAATCTCTCCGTCAATGGATATTCTCGTGTCTTCAAACCTTGAGCGTCTGCTTTTCATGCTTTCAGACGACAAGACGACGGCGGCCTGGATGGACGAGCTGAAGACCACGGGAAAGTACAGTGTCGGAGACAGAGTCCTTGCCGACATCCAAAAGGACTTTGCCTGCGGCTACTGCACCGACGAGACGGCGAAGAAAATCATCGACGATACATTCAAAAGCCGCAGCTACCTTATGGACACACACACAGCAGACGCCTACGGCGTTCTCAAGGAAATGCGCGAAAGGGGGGAGACTTTCCCGACAGTGGTCGTCTCGACAGCAAGCCCCTTCAAGTTTGCGGACAGTGTTCTGGATGCTCTGGGCGAAAACAGCGGCGTTTCCGGCGCTCAGCTTATCGACAGGCTTACAGCGCTCACTGGGACTGCGGCACCCGCGCCACTTTCGGGCATAGGAGGCAGGCGTGTGCGTTTTACCGACTGTACGTCGAAGGATAAAATGCAGGAGGTCGTAATGAACTTTCTTGTCTGAACCCAGTGTAGAATGTCTCCTTATGTAATGCCGGATCTGCGGAGAATATGCTTTATAGCAAATGCAAATTGAATCGGAGAAAGGCGATTATGGCACTGTATGCGATAGGAGATCTCCATCTCTCCATGACAACCTCAAAGCCGATGGATATATTTGGCGGCAACTGGGCAAACCATGCAGAGAAGCTGAAAGAGGCGTTTTCCAAGCTGGGAAGTGACGACGTCACGGTTCTGTGCGGCGATCTGAGCTGGGGAATGGATCTGGAAGAAGCCAGAGAGGACTTTCTGTTTGTAGAGAGCCTGCCGGGTAAGAAAATAATCCTCAAGGGCAACCACGATTACTGGTGGTCAACGGTATCAAAAACGAAAAAGTTTTTTGAGAGTATCGGCGTCACCACAATCGACATTCTGAACAACAACTGCTTTCCGTACGGAGAAAGGGCGGCAGTCTGCGGAACGCGAGGGTGGTTTTACGAGGAGGAGACAGGTACGGAGCACGACAGGAAGATATTGTCCCGCGAGCTGGGCAGACTTGAGATCTCGCTGAAAGCGGCTGGAGACAGAGACAAATATGTCTTTCTCCACTATCCCCCGAAGTACGGTGGCTATGAGTGCACAGAGATACTGGATCTGCTGGAGCAATACGGCGCGAAGACCTGTATATATGGGCACATCCATGGTAAAAGCCTCAGAAAAATATTTGAGGGAAACTGCCGTGGAACAGCACACAGATGCGTCTCTGCCGACAACGTAAATTTTATCCCGCAGCTGATTACTCCATAGGGTAAAAGTTCATAAAAAGTGTTTGCTTTTTATATATGATTCTGTTACAATACAAAATACGTGATTTGAAAGCATCGGATTTTTTACCGATGTAAATAGTAGGAGGAATAAACCTAATGATCGTCAAAAACGTCGAGAACAAAGAGAAGAACGTTGTCGGCTTCCATGTTGAAGTCGGTAGTGATGAATTTGAAGAAGCTGTTAACGCTGCTTATCTGAGAAATAAGAAAAAACTTACCGTTCCCGGATTTCGGAAGGGCAAGGCGCCCCGCATGGTTATTGAGGGCATGTACGGCGCAAGCGTCTTCTATGACGATGCTATAGACGATCTGGCAGGCAAGGCATACCGATTTGCAATTGAGGACCAGAAGTTCAACGCTGTTGGTCAGCCGACCTTCAAGGACGCCAATGTTGACGACGACAAGGTTCTTACAATGACCTTTGAGACCGCCCTCTATCCTGAAGTTACTCTCGGCCAGTACAAGGGCATAGAGGCTGAGAGAGAGGACGATACCATAACAGACAAGCATGTCAACGAATACCTTGAAGAGATGCGCAAACGCAACGGCCGCCAGATTCAGGTAGAGCGCGCCGCTAAGATGGGCGACACCGTCAATATCGACTTTGAAGGTTTTACGGACGGAAAGGCATTTGATGGCGGCAAGGGCGAAAACCACAGCCTAGAACTCGGTTCCAACAGCTTTATCCCCGGCTTTGAAGAACAGCTTGTCGGCATCAGCGCAGGCGAGGAGAGAACCATAGAGCTCACCTTCCCCGAGGACTACCACGCCGAAGACCTCGCCGGAAAGGCAGCCCAGTTCAAGGTAAAGTGCAACGAGGTTATAGAGACCGAGCTCCCCGCTCTGGACGACGAGTTTGCCAAGGACGTTTCTGAGTTCGATACCCTTGATGAGTACAAGAAATCCATTGAAGAAGAGCTGATAAGCGCCCGCAAAAAGGCCTGCGATGATGACTTTGGCTTCAATGTTATTGAGAAAGCCGCCGAAAACATGACTGTCGATATCCCGGAGGCAATGATCGAGGAGCGCGTCAACAAGATCGTCACCGATTACGACCGCACACTTATGGGACAGGGCATCCGTCTTGAGGAGTACATCCGCATGACCGGTATGACTCCCGACAGCTTCAACGACATGATCCGTCCTCAGGCCATCGCTCAGGTCAAGACAGATATTCTGCTCAAGGCGGTCGTCGAGGCCGAAAATATTGAGATCACAGACGAGGAGCTTGAAGAGGCCTGCAAAAACCTTGCTGAAGTATACAATGTGCCTGTCGAGAACATCAAGACAGCCGTTCCGAGAGAGACAATGGTAGACGATATGCAGAAGAAAAAGGCTAATGACCTCATAATGGAATCTGCTGTTCCCGTTACCGTCGCCCCCAATGAGGCAAAGCCGGCTGAATAATCTCGGAACGCTCATACCCTCTGAATAATTTCAGGTCACTTTGGATATGTTTTTTCCAGAAATTGTTTGTAAAGGAGAATTAATATGAGCTTAGTTCCTTATGTCGTTGAGCAGACCAGCCGCGGCGAGCGCTCTTACGACATCTTTTCCAGACTTCTAAACGACCGCATAGTTATGCTAAGCGAGGAAGTCAACGATACCACAGCCAGCCTCATCGTGGCCCAGCTTCTTTTCCTTGAAGCTCAGGACCCCGATAAGGACATACAGTTTTACATTAACAGCCCGGGCGGCAGTGTAACTGCCGGCATGGCAATCTATGACACCATGCAGTATATCAAGTGTGATGTTTCCACAATTTGTATAGGCATGGCGGCCTCCATGGGTGCATTTCTGCTCTCCAGCGGTGCAAAAGGCAAGAGGATTGCGCTTCCAAACTCTGAAATTATGATCCACCAGCCCTCCGCGGGTACTCAGGGACAGATTACGGATATGGCCATCCATCTCAAGCGTTTGGAGACCATAAAGAAGCGTATGAATAAGATACTTGCCGACAACACCGGTAAGCCTCTTGAGGTTATCACCGCCGACTGCGAGCGCGACAACTTCATGAGCGCAGAGGATGCGGTTGAATACGGGCTTATTGATAAGGTTATCTACAAGCGCCAGTAAAGCTTTAGCCTTATTAGAGTTTAAGGAGAACTATGTCAAAGTTTGAAGACAGCAAAAATATCCGCTGCAGCTTTTGCGGCAAGCCGCAAACGCTGGCGGAACGTATGATTGCTGGGAACGGCTCTTATATTTGTGACGAATGCGTGCGCCTATGTATGAGTATCATAGAGGACAATTATACCTCGGACGATGCCGAAGACGGCGGCAAGAGTGTTCTAAGAGCGAAATCGGGTCTGAGTGTGGACGACCTTCCGCGCCCGGCGGATATCCGAGAGATATTGGACAATTATATAATAGGGCAGGATAGGGCCAAGGTCACACTGTCCGTTGCGGTTTACAACCACTATAAACGTATTCTTTTCGGCGACAGTAAGGATGTCGAGCTGCAGAAGAGCAACATTCTTCTGATAGGGCCTACCGGCAGCGGCAAGACCCTGTTTGCCCAGACTCTCGCCAAGGTTCTTGACGTCCCGTTTTCCATTGCCGATGCCACGACCCTCACCGAAGCCGGATACGTCGGAGAGGATGTTGAGAATATCCTTCTGCGACTGCTGCAGGCGGCCGATTTTGACGTTGAGCGTGCAGAACACGGCATCATATATATTGACGAGATGGACAAAATTTCCCGCAAAAGCGAGAACACTTCCATCACAAGGGACGTCTCCGGTGAGGGCGTTCAGCAGGCGTTGCTTAAAATTCTTGAGGGCACCGTTGCGAACGTACCGCCGCAGGGGGGCAGAAAGCATCCCCACCAGGAGTTCATCAAGATCGACACTACGAACATACTGTTCATCTGCGGCGGCGCTTTTGACGGTATTGAAAAGATCATAGAAAGCCGCCTTAACCGCAAGAGTATCGGCTTTGGCGCGGATATCAAGGGCAAGAAGGACAGCGACATCGGCACCATCATGCAGGAGATTCAGCCTCATGATCTGCTGAAGTTCGGTATTATTCCCGAGCTTATTGGCCGTCTTCCCATAATTGCCCCGCTCAATTCCCTCAAGAAAGAGGACTTTATCCGAATCCTCAAGGAGCCGAAAAACGCTTTGACCCGCCAGTATACAGCTCTTCTGGAATATGACAACGTGGAGCTCATCTTCGAGGAAGAGGCGCTTGGCGCAATAGCCGACAAGGCAATGGATATGGAGATCGGAGCACGCGGCCTTCGCAGCGTTATGGAGAGCATAATGACGGACATAATGTACAAAGTGCCGTCTGACCCCACAATAAACAAGGTTGTTGTCACGGCGGACTGCGTCCGTAATGACAACCCGCCTCTGGTATTCCATGAGAACAGAAATGCCGAAGCGGCGAAATAATTGACTTATTTGTGAGCCGCACGTTTTGTGCGGCTCTTTTCCCCCGAAAGGAGGCAAATCATGAACGAAAACAGGCTTATTCAGGGATACCCTCTGCTGCCCATGCGTGGGCTGTCGGTTTTCCCGGGAATGATAATCAACTTTGAGGTCATACGTCCGATGTCTGTGACGGCTCTCAATTTTGCAACCAACTCAAACCGCATGGTCTTTATGGTTGCTCAGCGGGATGTTTCCAAAGAGCACCCCGAAAGGGAAGACTTGTACGAGATCGGTACTGTCTGCCGTATCAAACAGGTGCTCAAGGTCCCCGGATCTGATGTTGTACGTGTTTTGGCGGAAGGTATCTCAAGGGCGAAGATAATTAATTACGAGGTACGCTCCACCATGCTCTATGCAGAGGTGGAGTCTGTTGACGACTCAAAATTTAAAAACAATTCGCCCAGAGCGGAGGCGCTTATGCGGCAGTGCGTGGCGCTTTTTGACGACTATTCACACGCTTTGGGCAACCTGCCGCCTGATATGCTCGCAAAAGTCGTTGCATCCGACGACCCCGCGTTTATTGCGGACTATATTTCCCAGAACATATATCTGCACCCTGACAAAAAGCAGAAGCTTCTGGAGGAAGTTCGCCCCCTTAAACGGATCAGGCTCCTCAATAACTTTCTGGCTAAGGAGCTGGAAATAATCGAACTGGAGCATGATATTGCCGAGGAGACGCGCAGGCTTATGAGCAAAAACCAGCGTGATTTCTTCCTCCGTGAGCAGCTCAAAGCGATACAGAATGAGCTGGGGGATTATGACGACACCGCCGAGGAGCTAGATGACTACCGCGACCGTATTCTGGAGCTGGGGCTCTCCGACGAGATAACAGAAAAACTGCTCAAAGAGGTCTCCCGCCTTGCAAAGCAGCCCTCCGGAACTGCAGACAATGCGGTCATACGCAACTACCTTGACACCTGTCTCGAACTGCCCTGGAATGTAAAAACCAAGGAGACCGCGGACGTCAAAAGGGCGCGCACTGTCCTCGACAGGGACCACTACGGTTTGGACAAAGTCAAGGAACGGATCATCGAATATATCGCAGTCAAGCAGCTTGCCCCCGACGTTAAGGGGACCGTGCTTTGTCTTGTGGGCCCACCGGGAACGGGTAAAACAAGTATAGCCCTCGGCGTTGCCAAGGCAGTAAACCGCAATCTCGCGCGTATTTCCCTGGGCGGCGTCCATGACGAAGCGGAGATACGCGGACACAGAAAAACCTATGTCGGCGCTATGCCCGGCCGCATAATCGCCGGAATGATACAGGCCAAGAGCGAGAACCCTGTTCTGGTGCTGGATGAGATCGACAAGCTCGGCAGCGATTACAGGGGAGACCCCTCCGCAGCCCTGCTGGAAGCTCTCGATGCGGAGCAAAACTACGCTTTCCGCGACCACTATCTTGAGATACCCTACGACCTCTCAAACGTGCTTTTTATAACGACGGCAAACACCACTGAGACAATTCCGAGAGCGCTTCTGGACCGTATGGAGGTCATCGAGGTCTCCGGATATACCGACGAGGAAAAGCTCAATATAGCAAAGAGCCACCTTCTGCCGAAGCAGCGGAAGAAGCACGGGCTGACAGGCTCAAAGCTGAGGCTCAGCGACGACGCCATCCGCGAGATAATAACACTCTACACCCGGGAGTCCGGCGTACGTGTACTTGAACGCGAGATAGCTGCTGTCTGCCGAAAGGCTGCGGCACAGATAGCCGAGGGCGAGCGCAAGTCCCTGAATCTGAAATCCGGCATGATAGAGGCCCTGCTCGGTGCACCGAAATACAAGCCCGATGAGCTCCGCCCCGCGGACGAGGTCGGCCTTGTGCGCGGTCTTGCCTGGACGGCAGTTGGCGGTGCCGTACTCGATGTGGAAGTCGGTGTTATGGACGGAACCGGCAAGCTGGAGCTTACAGGCAATCTGGGAGACGTTATGAAGGAGTCCGCCAGGGCGGCTGTCTCGTATATTCGCAGCCGCGCCGACATTCTGGGTATCGACCACGATTTCTACAAGACCAAGGACATTCATATACACTTCCCAGAAGGGGCGATCCCGAAGGACGGTCCGTCTGCGGGAATCACGATATGCATTGCGGTCATATCCGCTCTGACGGGCATACCAGTCAGGCGAGACATAGCTATGACGGGAGAGATATCCCTGCGCGGCAGGGTTATGCCTATCGGGGGACTGCGCGAGAAGACAATGGCCGCGCTGCGCTCCGGCGTGACTACGGTCATAATCCCCAAGGACAACGAAAAGGACCTGGACGAAATCGACCAGATCGTCCGAAGGGCGCTGAACTTCGTCGTGACCGACCATGTGGACAAGGTGCTCGAGGTGGCGCTTAACCGTGATGTTGCAGCTAAGCGAGAAGAAGAGGAAATCATAGTGCCGCCGCAGGATATGCCGCCCGGCGTGAGCGTTTCCAAGCTGCGTCAATAGGGGAGCGCCATGAATATAAACAACGTAGAATTCATAAAATCCGCTGCGAGCCCCAGGGACTTCATTGCGGACGGGCTTCCGGAAATCGTATTCTCCGGCAAGTCAAATGTAGGTAAGTCTTCGGTTATAAACCGTCTGCTCAACAGAAAAAATTTTGCGAGAGTGGGTTCCTCACCGGGAAAGACCGTGCACGTCAATTACTTTCTCATTGACCGCAGGGCTTATTTTGTCGATCTGCCGGGGTATGGGTATGCTAAGGTCTCAAAAGAAGAAAAAGCGCGCTGGGGCAAGCTCATGGAGCGCTTTTTCGAGAGCAGCGGCGCTATCTCTCTCGGCGTATTGATAGTCGACTCACGCCACAAGCCCACGGCAGACGACGTCACTATGTCGGAATACTTCAAAGCGGTGGGACGGCCGTGGGTCGTCGTAGCCAATAAATGCGATAAGCTCAAGGCAGGGGAGATAGAGCCAAACATTTCGCTTATCCGCGAAACGCTGGCTCTGACGGATGATATACCGACCATTGTTTTCTCCGCGGAAAAGGGCACCGGTGCGAGAGAGCTTATGTCGCATATCCTCAAATATGTACAGTGATCCCAAAAAGCGGGACGGAGAAATCCGTCCCGCGCTTGTATTTTTCCCATGTGTTTGATATAATCGTCTGGTAAAAATATGCTACATATTTTCGTCTGGAGTGATTTAGATAGATACTGCTAAAACAATATGGCGGGGGCTGGACTGGTCTGCGCTTTGGGACATCCTCATTGTTGTTGTTCCGGCTCTGCTCTGCATAACCTTTCATGAGCTGAGTCATGGCTATGTTGCATACAAGCTGGGCGACAACACCGCCAAAAACGCCGGCAGACTGACCATGAACCCCATAAAGCATATTGACATTCTGGGTCTCATCATGATGGTGATTTTCAAGTTCGGCTGGGCAAAGCCTGTGCCGGTCAATATGTACAACTTCAAAAACCCCAAACGTGATATGGCCATCACTGCCTTTGCGGGTCCTCTATCAAACGTGATCCTTGCCGCTGTTGTGATGCTCATATACGGTTTAGTCTATCAGCCTCTGATTCTTGCCGGGAAAACCGGCGAGGCTGTGCTGGAGATGCTTACAATAACCGCATATCTCAGCTCTGCGCTGGCGGTGTTCAATATAATACCCATACCCCCGCTGGACGGCTCCAAGGTGCTCTTTTCATTTCTCCCCCAGAAGGGATACAATACGCTTATGCGCTATGAACGCTTTGGAGCACTAATACTGCTCGCCTTGATATGGGCGGACGCCTTTACCCCTTTTCTCACCACTTGTACACAGGCCTTGTTCTCCTGGCTTTTCAGGATCTCCGAATGGAGCTATCTATTGACAATATAAGGTGAAATTATGGACAATCCGACCTTCCACCTGGAGGGCATAGTCAAGACACGCGATGAGATGCAGGATTTCAGCGGTCCGCTCAGCCTGATCCTGATGCTCCTATCTAAAAATAAAATAGAGATACGCGACCTAAAAATATCGGAGATATTGGACCAGTATCTGGCGTATATCGAACAGATGCAGGAGATGGATCTCGACGTAGCCAGTGAATTTGTCCAGATGGCATCGCATCTGCTGTACATCAAGACCCGCACGCTTCTTGTCGGCGACGAGGTCGAAGAGCTGGACGAGCTTATGACCTCTTTAGAGCAGCTCAAGTGCCATGACGCGTACAGCAGCATAAAGGCCATAACTCCCGAGCTTCTAACCGCGTACTCACGCGGATCGATGACCTTTTCAAAGCCCCCGGAGCCGCTTAATCCCATTATTGACAAGTCATACAGATACAGTCACGAGCCTCGGGAACTCCTGCTGGCACTCTCATCCGTGTTTTCTCGCAGCGGAGGGGTACAGGAGCCAACAAAACTCGTTCCCATGCCCAAGCGCATTATATACGGAGTGCGTGAGAAGTGCCTCCAGCTTGTTGAGCTTTTGAGAAGCTGCGAGGGGAGGACTCTCAAAGAGCTGTATCTGATGAGCAAGAGCCGCAGTGAGGTGGTTGCAACCTTTATCTCCGTTCTGGAGCTCTGCAGCAGCGGAAGCATAGCCATTACAGAGAGCGGGGGAGAACTGTCCGTAAGTCTAGTGAACGACGGCGATATAAGGCTCTCCGACATGATAACCGAATAGAAAGTTGAAAAAGCATGGATAATAAAGCCCTGGAATCCACAATTGAAGCCGTACTATTCGCCGCGGGAGAACCTGTGCCTGCGGGGCGAATTGCCTCTGTCGCAGGAGTGGTGGAGGATGAAGTATTTGCCGCCGCAAAATCTCTTGCGGACTATTACAGCTATTCGCAGCGGGGTATATGCCTTGTCCGTACGGACGATAAGCTTCAGCTCTGCAGCGCCCCGGAGTATGCCGGCGAGGTAATACACGTTCTTGAGAAGCGCAGGCCGCCCAAGCTCAGCCAGACCTCTCTGGAGGTGCTTGCGATCTGTGCCTATTTTCAGCCCGTTACACGCGCGTATGTCGAGCAGGTCAGAGGAGTGGACAGCTCGTATACCATGGGGGTATTGCTGGAACGCGGCCTTATCGAGAGCTGCGGAAGGCTGGATGTCCCCGGCAGACCCACAATATATAAGACGACGGATTTGTTTTTGCGTTCAATGGGTATAACTAATCTGTCGGAACTTCCCAAGTTGCCCGATATGACGTCACAGGACAGCATTTCGAAGCTGAACGGCATCATTGAGGCGATAAAGGCTGAAGAAAACGGCCAGCTCGCCATTGGTGACAGTGAGGACTGATCGCTGCAATTTTTGCGGGAGGAGGCCATGACATCTTGAAAGCCATTTTGATAATCCTGATTGTTTTAACGGTCATTGCGCTCCTGCCCATAGGAGTCGACGGGGGATACCGCTGCGGCGTTTTTGAGCTAAACGCCAAGTGCGGGCCCTTTCTGTTACGAATACTGCCGAAAAAGAATAAGGCGCCAAAGCCGAAAAAGCCAAGAAAACAAAAGAAGAGGGTGCCCGGCGTTACCGAAGCCGAGACTACCGGGAAGAGAAAAAAGCGCTTTGACAAACAACAGCTTATTGGTATAATAAAGGCAGGTATGAAAACGCTGGGACGACTTAAGAGAAAACTCAGCATCGACTATTTACGGATCCACTGTATCTTTGCATCCGACGATCCGGCCAAGACCGCGATGGGATACGGTATGGCGAGCGCGTCAGTGGGGGCAATCATACCTCTGTTGGATGAGACGTTCAGGATCAAAGAGCGTGATATCGGCTTTTCCTTCGATTTTCTCGCGGAAAAACCCGCAATAGACATCTGGATAACCGCTACGTTTAAAGTATGGGAAATAATATATATCGCGGCAGCGTTCGGCATAGATTTTTTGAAATTGAAGCGGCAGAAAAAACGTCGTATTCGCGTTAAAGAAAGGAATGAGTTAAATGGACAGACATCCAATCGGTGATCTTACCGAGGTTACACTCTCTAAAATCAAAGAAATGGTGGACGTCAACACTATAGTCGGCGATCCAATCACAACACCAGACGGGATAATGCTTATCCCTGTGTCAAAGGTGACCTTTGGCTTCGGCAGCGGCGGTTCCGATTTTCCAAAGACCGAGAAACCCGCCTTCGGGGGAGGAAACGGCGCGGGCGTAAAAATTGACCCCGTTGGTTTTTTGTGCATTACGGACGGTGTTGTGAAGATGATA
The DNA here is from genome assembly GCA_012729875.1 of Clostridiales bacterium. GTDB lineage: Bacteria > Bacillota > Clostridia > Oscillospirales > Oscillospiraceae > UBA2658. The sequence continues at coordinate 13,363 of JAAYCC010000021.1, forward strand.
ACCATAACCTCTCCCGCCAGCTCCACGATCGACAGGCTCGTCGAGCAGGTTCCGGATATTCTGGACAGAATCGACCAGTTCATAGACAAGCACAAAAAGCAATAGCGGAATGGGGAAGTATATTCCCCAATTCCGAGGTCAATAATAAGCACTGCCCAATTATTCCAAGGGTGGTGCTTATTATTGAAAAAACATACCGTCGCGCTGCTTGCGCTACTTATTCTGACAACTCCCTTCTTCTATACCCGCGCATCTGCGGCTCCCGCTAACAGCGCCAAAGCCTCCGTACTTGTACATGCCGACAGCGGCACGGTGCTGTTTTCACAGAACGCGGACGAGCATATGCTTATTGCCAGCACGACCAAGATAATGACTGCGCTTGTAGTTCTGGAAAATTGCGATCCCGAGGAGAGAGTGGAGATCAAACAGGAGTACACAAATACGGAAGGGTCCTCTATATACCTGAAGACCGGTGAGGTATATACTGTTCGTGAACTGCTGTATGGTCTGCTGCTAGCCTCCGGAAACGATGCGGCTACTGCTCTTGCTTGCTATTGTGCGGGGAGCATTGAGGCCTTTGCGCAGATGATGAACGAAAAGGCGGTCTCTATGGGACTTTCAAATACCTCCTTCAGAAATCCCCACGGTCTTGACGCGGAGGGGCACTATTCAACCGCGTCGGATCTTGCTTCCATAACCTGTGAGGCGCTTAAAAACGAGCTGTTTGCAGAGATAGTGTCCACTAAAGTATACAGCTTTGGAGAACACAGTTATGTAAACCACAACAAGCTCCTGTGGAAATATAAGGGCTGTATGGGCGTCAAGACCGGATACACTATGGCCGCCGGGCGCAGCTTGGTGACCTGTGCAGAGAGAAACGGTATGAAACTGGTTTGCGTGACACTCTCCGACCCCAACGACTGGAACGACCACATGGCGCTGTACGACTGGGCCTTTTCCTCTTATGAATACAAAAATGTGATACCTATGGGGGAGATATACAGTGTTCCGGTAATCTCAGGAGAGATAGAAAAAGTCGGAGTAACGGCGACCTGCGGCGTGAGCGTTCTTGTACAGGCGGACGCTGAACTGACCTATTCTTTTGAGCTGCCTGAATTTGTCTATGCCGGGGTAAAAAAGGGTGAAGTGGCGGGCAGAATATTTGTCTATTCCAACGGTGAGCAGCTGACCGAATGTCCGCTGGTTTTTGCCTCCGACGCTCCGCTCGCGGACGGCATACGCATGACGGCCTGGCAGCGAATAAAAAAGCTGTGGTATATGACAAATAAATACGGTTTCGTATTCGGCGGAGATTAGGCGTAGCTTGGCGTCGGCGGGAGTGTATCTGGGAGGTGAAATATGGGCGACAGAATACAAAAGATAATAGCCTCCTCCGGCTTCTGCTCGCGCCGCGCGGCAGAGAAACTGATAGCGGAGGGCAGAGTCAGGCTAGATGGCCGGACGGTCTTGCTAGGTGAGACGTCCGACGGTACAGACGGGATAACAATAGACGGACAGCCTCTTTCGGAGATCGGAAAGAGGACTTACATATTGCTCAACAAACCGCGCGGATATGTCTGTACTATGAGCGACGAAAAGGGCAGAAGGTCCGTCGCCGACCTCACGGCAGATGTGGGCGCACGGGTCGTGCCCGTCGGAAGACTTGATATGGATTCCGAGGGGCTTCTTATAATGACCGACGACGGCGAGCTTGCCGCCCGCCTGACGCACCCGTCCCACATGGTCAAAAAGACCTATAGCGTACGGGTGCTCGGAAAAGTCCGGGAGAGCGCCGTAAACGACCTTCGCGGGCTCAGAGAGCTGGGCGGGGAGCCTATAAGGCCCGCCGAGGTTAAGCTGCTTCGCTCGGAAGAGCCGACATCCCTGCTGCTCATCACAATAACCGAGGGGAAAAACCGCCAGGTGCGAAGGATGTGCGCAGCCGTTGGGCTTCAGGTTCTGCGGCTGAAAAGGATTTCCGAGGGTAATCTCACGCTGGGTGATCTGCCGCCGGGCAAGTGGCGTTATCTAAATCTTGAAGAGATAGAGAACTTGCAAAAACCGCTCGGCTGATTGCGTATTCTGCAAAATTTGTGTAAGCTTTGCAGGATTATTTGAGTTTACTTGCTAAGGCCCTTGCAAACTGCAACGTATATGTATTATTATTAATTAGACAAAGGTGAATTGGAAAGAGGGGCTAGGTGTGGAAAAGGACGTTTTAGCTGTCATTTCAGACGGAAATGCACATTTTTCAAAAGGACAGCGCCAGATAGCGAATTACATCCTCGAAAATTACGATAAAGCGGCGTTTATGACCGCGGGAAAGCTGGGCAGCACCGTCGGCGTCAGCGAGTCGACGGTTGTACGTTTTGCGGCGGAGCTTGGATATGACGGATACCCGGGTATGCGAAAGGCGTTGCAGGAGATGATACGCAATCGCCTGACCTCCGTACAGCGCATAGAGGTGGCGAAGGAGCTTATTGACGACTCAAACGTACTGAAAGCTGTTCTCTCGGCCGATATAGAAAAACTGCAGAGAACTGTCGAGGAGATCGATCAAAAAAGTTTTGACTCCGCGGTAGACGCTATTTTGCGCGCTGACCACGTTTTCATTTTGGGTATTCGTTCTTCTGCTGCGCTTGCCGGATTCATGGGTTTTTATCTGAATTTGCTGCGCGACAATGTGCATCTTTTGCACGATACCGCAATCAGCGAGGTATATGAACAGATCCTAAGAATAGGCCCCAACGATGTTCTTGTTGCGATGAGCTATCCGCGCTACTCGAGCCGTACAGTCAAGGTGATGCGCTTTGCGAAGGCGGCGGGTGCGACGACCATAGGTCTGACGGACAGCGAGGCCTCCCCATTGGCGGAGATATCCGATATCACGCTCTTTGCACGCAGCGACATGGTCTCCTTTCTTGACTCGCTTGTTGCTCCTCTCAGTCTTATAAACGCGCTTATCGTCTCAATAGGCATCCACAAGAAGGATGACCTCTCGGATACTTTCAGGCGCCTGGAGGCCGTATGGTCGGAGAATGAGGTCTATGAAAGAACTGAAAGCTGATGTTGTCGTGGTCGGAGGCGGAGCCGCGGGACTTTTGGCGTCCGGGGTAGTTGCGAAAAGGGGACTGTCTGTCCTGCTTGCGGAGCCGAATAAAACTCTTGGCAGAAAGCTTCGCATAACCGGCAAAGGCCGCTGTAATATCACGAACAACTGTGATACAGAGACTCTAATGGAGAATATTCCCGTAAACGCCCGCTTTCTGCATGGAGCTTTTTCAAAATTTGACTCCGCCGCAGCCATGTCTTTTTTTGAGGGACTGGGTGTCCATATGAAATGTGAACGCGGCAACAGGGTCTTTCCGGTAAGCGATAAAGCTAACGACGTAGCGGATGCTCTTATGCATTACGGGAGACAAAACGGGGTGCAGATACTGCACGAGCGCGTGACAGCTGTTGAAACGGAGAACGGCGCCGTCTCGGCGGTATTAGCGGGCGATACCAGAGTGTTCTGCAGAGCAGTGATAATCTGCACGGGAGGCGTGAGCTACCCGGGAACGGGGTCGACGGGCGACGGCTATGCTCTCGCTAAAGCCCTTGGACATACTATAACAGAGCCGCGCGCGTCTCTTGTGCCTCTGGAGTCGGATGATGACTATTGCGTACAGATGCAGGGCTTTTCCCTTAAAAATGTCAGACTGCGTGTATATGACGACAGAGAAAAGCTCGTTTTTGAAGAGCTGGGCGAAATGCTGTTTACGCATTTCGGTGTTTCCGGGCCTCTGGTGCTCTCGGCAAGCGCTCATATGAGAGATTTCAAAAACCGCCGATACCGACTCTCCATCGACCTGAAACCCGGACTTGACGAGAAAAAGCTTGACGCACGCATCCTGCGTGATTTTGATAAGTTTGCAAACAAGGAATTTAAAAACTCGCTCGGCGAGCTTGCGGGACGCGCCATGATTCCCGTTTTGGTGCAGCTTTCGGGAATACCCGCGGATACGAAGGTAAACTCTATAACAAAGCAGCAGCGGGCAGTTCTTTTGAATCTCTTTAAGGGCTTTCCGGTATCAGTCAGGGGACCGCGGCCGGTTGCCGAGGCAATAGTTACTTCGGGAGGCGTGAATGTCCGGGAGATAGACCCGAGAACCATGCGGTCAAAGCTTGTGGAGGGACTGTATTTTGCCGGCGAGGTCATTGATGTGGATGCCTACACCGGAGGTTTTAATCTGCAGATAGCGTGGTCAACCGCATACACTGCGGCGTGTTCAGTTTGCAGTTTATAACCCCTCAATGAAAGGATTGTAAAATGGACAAATATTTCTCCGTCGCAATTGACGGCCCTTCCGGAGCCGGGAAGAGCACCATTGCAAAAATGTGCGCCGAGAAGCTCGGCTTCCTATATGTGGACACCGGGGCAATTTACCGTACCGTCGGACTTGCAGCAAAACGCGCGGGTATAGCCTCAAAGGACGCTGAAGGTGTTTCGGCTCTGCTGCCCGGCTTGGATATAACCATGTGCCACGATGAAAGCGGACTTCAGCGCATGGTTCTCTGCGGCGACGACGTTACAGAGGAAATACGCATGCCGGAGGTCTCGATATATGCATCCGACGTCTCCGCTATGCCGCATGTGCGCGCATTTCTTCTGGAGATGCAGCGCGGACTTGCGCAGACCCACAATGTAATAATGGACGGACGCGATATCGGCACTGTTGTGCTGCCCGATGCGGAGCTGAAAATATTCCTGACGGCACAGCCGGAAGAGCGTGCAAAGCGCCGTTATGACGAGCTTCTGATAAAGGGCGTAAAGACCACCTATGAGGAGGTTCTAAAAGACATACAGTACCGCGATAAAAACGACAGCTCGCGCTCATCAGCTCCGCTGAAACCCGCCGAGAATGCCGTTATGATTGATACCACTGGCAATTCCCTTGAGGAGAGCTTCAGACTCATTTGCGGTATTATAGAGGAGAGAATGGCAAAATGAGATTTCTGTATGTACTCTACAGTTGCCTTTGCTATCCCTTCATCTGGCTTTTCTGCCCCTGCCGTGTCACGGGCAGGGAGAACATACCGAAAGGCCCCGCAATTGTCTGCGCAAATCACAGCTCAAATTTCGACCCGGTGATGATGGCGCTCTATTTTGGAATGAAGCACCAATTGTATTTTATGGCAAAAGCCGAACTGCTTGAAATACCCGTTCTCGGTCCCATGCTGAGGGGAGCGGGGGTGTTTCCGATAAAGAGGGGCAACAATACGGACATAAAGGCTATAAGAACCGCAATGGGAATTCTTAAAGACGGAGGCAAGGTAATGATCTTTCCCGAGGGAACGCGTGTCCTTGAGGGCGAATCCGTCGCAGCAAAATCGGGAGCCGTACGTATCGCCGCAAAGCTTAATGTGCCTATCTTGCCCGTGTTTTTGACTTCCGGCAGAAAAGCTTTTAGAATCAACCGTATGGTCATCGGTGAGCCCTACCACATAACGGCGCCCGCGGACAAAAACTATGAAGCTGTTTCGGATGAACTTTTAAATAAAATAAGACAACTGGAGCCAGAAAATTGAAAGACATAATCGTAGCCGGCAGTGCGGGCTTCTGCTTCGGAGTTAGGCGCTCTGTGGAGCTTGCCGAAGAGGCTATAGCGCACGGGGACAGGCCCTGCTACAGTCTCGGCGAGCTTATACATAA
>JAAYCC010000157.1 GCA_012729875.1 Clostridiales bacterium
CTGAAGGAAGCGCCTCCGATTGGAGCTCTGCAGCCGTCTATAGTATATATTGTGAAAGCGGCGCCGTCATCTGCCGCAAAAGCACATAAGCCCATAGAGAGCAGCAGAGCCGCGAGTATCGCAATTGTAATCAGACGGGATGTTTTGCTGATCATTGTTTCTCCTCCTATATCAAACGGCTATACTTTCAAGTCAGACAAAGGGCTTGATGTATACCGTTATTTGGATTCCAAAGCGCTGTCCATCAGGTAAATCATCTCGCGCATACTGCGGAAGTTTTCCTCAGCACCGTTCTCAACCCAGGTAATTGTCCCCTGCCATGTGGCGTTCTTAAGGAAAATGATCTTTATTAGGAAGGTCGCCAGCAGTCCGTTCTCGGGGACGAAGTCCCCGTCAGCTCCGCTGTCAGGCGCCACTCTATCCACTCCGGCACTAAACCTGCGTATAGTGCTGTACTCATCCGGAAAGCCTATGCTTTTGATGGATGCGTCTATCGCCTCGATAAGCTGCATGAGGTTTTTAAATTTCAATTCTCTTTCAAACCTGGGGTACCAAAGCCGACCGGCAAAGGTTTTGCCCTCATATGAGTCTATGCATATCGTTCCCGTTTTGAAGCGTTCGGGAATGTAGCCTGTATTAATCATATCCGTCCGTCCGTTCTATTTACTACTTGATCTTTACTTTGAAAAACGCTCTACGTTTTGTCTCCCCTTAGAGATTATATTTCATTTTTATCAAACCAAGGTTACATGTGGGTTACTTTTCGCAGCTAAGTTTATTTTTTTGAAATTATTTTAAAATATAGGCCGAATTTTCGTTTCCCACACCGCACGTGTTTAATATAATAAGGATTATAGGCACAAATCCAGCGCAATGCAGCATAAAAGCTGAGCACTCTATCTAATGTATCTATGCGCTGATTTATCAGCGGAGGCACGCCTACCCCGGTGATAAACTTGCAGCCGTGTATTAAATTGAACATTGTCGAATTGTATGTTATTATTCATTTATTGTTGAATAAATAATAAAAAATTTGGAGAGTTGTTATGAAAAAATGGGCAAAAGTATTACTTCTTACCACATTGATCGCACTTCTTTCCCCAACGCTGCCCGCCTGCACAGCACAGCTTGGCGCTTCGTCCTCGTCGAAGCAGGTCAGCGCTGTAACTCCTTCGGCTCCCACACCGACGCCGGAACCCACTCCCGACATGAGCGCGTCATATATCTATGAGGCCAACCCTCAGCTGACGCCTGTGAACTACTCCTCAAAAGCCATTCTCCCTCCCTCCGAGGATATGGGTCAGGAGTATATAGACCGAATGATCTTTCTTTGCGACTCCACGCTCTATGGGCTCAAGTGGTACGGACTCCTCAGAGACGGTGGGGAAACGAGGCAGATATGGACCGGCGAAACGGGCACGCTTACTCTCGGATATCAGAGCACCGTAAAAATTGTCTACCCCGAGGACGGCGCCATGCGTACCATACGCGAGGCAGTGGAGCTGAAAAAACCGGAGTACCTCATTATAACGCTGGGCATAAACGGCATATCCTTCATGGACGAGGATTACTTTGTCCGTGAATACAGCAACCTTGTGACCGACATCCGGGAAATCAGCCCCGACACAAATATAATATTGCAGTCCATTTTCCCGATTTCACCCACCTTTGTCCACTGGGGAGACATTACAAACGCCATGGTGACACAGGCAAACGGCTGGATACTCCGTATAGCGGAGCAAACCGGCTGCCCGTATCTCGACACGATTTCCGTCCTCCTTGACGACTCCGGCAACGTAAAAGAGGAGCTCACAGCCGGCGATGGGCTTCATTTCTCGCCCGACGGTCTAAACATAATTCTTAACTATATTCGCTCTCACGCATACACGCCCGAAGACAGATAGGCAGCGCAAAACGTATTGGTCTAACCAGTAGCCAGATTTAGTGCTCCTGTATTTAAAAGTTAATAAGTTGACAAAATAGTGGTATTTTGGGCATTATCATTGATATTTTATTGACAATCTTTCTTCTCCATGGTACGCTTACAAGTGGCAGCTGGCATGACCAGTTTCTCTGCGCATAGAGGGCGGTATGTCCGCCCGTAAAAATACAGAGCAAAAATCAGTTCAATTTAAGGAGAAGTGAATTGACCATGGACAAGAGACAAAAGCGAATCCTTGATCTGGCAAACCATCTCAACAGAACCGGCAAAGTCAAAGAGGGCGACCCCGAATACATGATCCTCGAGCCGGAGGGCCTGCTCTCGGATGAGATGGTGGACGTGGCGTTCCATCTTGAATTCCGTGTCCACAAATCCGCCGAGCAGATAGCAAAAGAGTGCGGCAAGCCCGTTGAAAAGACCCATGAGCTGCTCATGCAGCTCGCCGACGTAGGGGTCTGCTTCGCAGTAGAAGAGGACGGCGTTGACAAGTTTTGGCACGACATGTGGGTGCCCGGCATCATGGAAATGATGAGCAATAAGTACGAGAATGTCAAGAAGTATCCACAGATCGCGGAGGCATTCAACGCATATGGCATCGTCCGCGGCGCGGGTACTGTCGGAAATTTTCCCATAGGTATGGGCCTCATGCGCGTTATCCCCATTGAGAGCTCGATCGACGGCAATTCCAAGCGCGTTTCCTATGAAGAAGTTTCAATGTACATCGAAAAAAATGCCGCCGAGGGCTACCCCTTTTCGGTCTCCAACTGCAGCTGCCGTACAGTCCGCGAGGCTATGGGCGAGGGCTGCGGACACTTGAAGGAAGATATGTGCATACAGCTCGGTCACGCTGCCGAATACTACATCCGCTCCGGACGCGGCCGTCAGGCGAGCAAGGAAGAGGTCTACGACATCATTAAGCGCGCCGAGGAAAACGGTCTTATGCATCAGATTCCCAACGTGGACGCCTTTGGCGAGACACACGCCATCTGTAACTGCTGCTCCTGCTCCTGCCTCTCCCTTCGTACCGGCACCATGTTTATGAACCAGGACATGATCCGCTCCAACTATGTGGCAAGGGTTGACAAGGATAAGTGCGTCGCCTGCGGACAGTGTGTTGAAAACTGTCCGCAAAACGCCCTGCTTCTAGGGCAGAAGCTCTGCTCCTCGGAGAAGGTCTGCGACGCCATCGTACACAAAGATACCCCCAGAAACACAAACTGGACAGAGGACAAGTGGAACGCCGACTACCGTATCAATAAGAAGAATGTCGTCGAGACCGGCACCGCCCCCTGCAAGACCGCATGTCCCGCACATATAGCAATCCAGGGCTACATCAAGCTCGCCGCTCTCGGCAAATATCAGGACGCTCTGGAGCTTATCAAGAAAGAAAACCCCTTCCCCGCGGTCTGCGGACGCATCTGCAACCGCCGCTGCGAATTTGAATGCACCCGCGGCGATCTCGACTCCCCCATAGCCATCGACGATATCAAAAAGTTTATAGCCGACCAGGAGCTGACTAAAGAAAACCGCTTCATCCCCAAGAAGCGCCACAACTACGGAGACAAGAAGGTCGCAATAATAGGCGCCGGCCCCTCCGGCCTGTCCTGCGCATATTACCTCGCCCTCGACGGCTATGACATCACCGTCTTTGAAAAACAAAAGAAGCTGGGCGGTATGCTGACAATGGGCATTCCCTCCTTCCGTCTCGAAAAGGACGTCGTTGATGCAGAGATCGAAGTTCTGCGGGAGCTGGGAGTCAAATTTCAGACCGGCGTTGAGGTCGGCAAGGATGTGACGCTTGACAAGCTGCGCTCGCAGGGCTACAAAGCGTTCTATGTCGCAATAGGCGCACAGCTCGGCCGCAAGCTAGGCATAGAGGGCGAGGACGCCAAGGGCGTCATCACCGGCGTCGATTTCCTCAGGAGCATAGCTCTGGGAGAAGACGCAAAGCTCAGCGGCAAGACCGTCGTCATAGGCGGCGGCAACGTCGCTATCGACGTAGCGCGCGCAGCAGTCCGCGAGGGCTCCGAATCTGTCGATATGTACAGCCTTGAGAGCCGTGATATGATGCCCGCTTCGGCAGATGAGATTGAGGAGGCCGAGGAAGAGGATGTTGTCATAAACAACTCCTGGGGTCCCAAGCGTATTGTCGTAGAAAACGGCAGGGTCACCGCCGTCGAGTTCAAGAGGTGCATATCGGTCTTTGACGAAAACAAAAAGTTCAATCCCAAATTCGATGAAAACGACGTTATAACCGTCCCCGCCGACAATGTGCTCCTGTCCGTCGGTCAGAGCATAGATTGGGGCAAGCTGCTTGAGGGCAGTAAGGCTGAATTCAACCCGAACCACACACTTAAAGTGGACTCCTTCACCCTTCAGAGCGCTCAGCCTGACGTATTTGCGGGCGGTGACGCCGTGACAGGACCCAAGTTTGCCATCGACGCTATCGCAGCCGGCAAGGAGGGCGCCATATCCATCCACCGTTTCGTGCAGCCCGGTCAGAGTCTCGTCATAGGCCGTGACCGCCGCGA
>JAAYCC010000158.1 GCA_012729875.1 Clostridiales bacterium
ATCGAAAAGCACACAGGCGTTTTTTATGCTGTCCACTGTTTTTGCCGCTGTCTCCGCCTCGCCCAGCTCTATGCGCAGCCCCTTCAGTTTGATCTGGCTGTCGCTTCTGCCGACATATATGATGTTCCCATCCTCCGCCGTATATGCGAGATCGCCCGTGCGGTACAGAGGCTCGCGGTAGGCGGTGACGTTGGGATTTGTAATCAGGACCCTGTCGGTTATTTCAGGACTGTTCCAGTATCCCAGAGTGAGTGCGCTGCCGGAGATGCAGAGCTCGCCGGTCTCTCCGACCGCCGCAGGCGTGTTATCCTCGCGCAGGATAGTTGCCCGCATATTTCGACAGGCTTTTCCTATGGGCAGGGGGTCGGAGTCCTTAAAAGGCCTGTCAACTATATAGTAGGTGCAGACGTCCGTTATCTCCGTTGGGCCGTAGAGGTTGGCGTATAGGATATCGGGGCAGTTTTTGCGCCAGATGTTGAGTTGACGGTTCGGCATTGCCTCGCCGCAGAAAAGTACTTTTTTAAGACAGGGCATTTTGGTTTTCTCCAGCACGCCGGAGTTTGCGACGGCAATCAGGACCGTCGGGACCCAAAAAATTGTGTTTATACCGTTTTCACATATAAATTCGGGCAGCTTTGTCGGATAGCGGTGGAGCACCTCGGGGATTATTATAAGCTGTGCGCCGACCTTGAGCATAGAGAAAATGTCAAGTGTGGAGTTGTCGAAAAAAAAGGCGCTCTGGTTTCCGAGAACGGTGTTATCGTCAAATTGGAAGGTCTCGCAAACCCAGTCGGCATAGTCGATTATTCCTCTGTGCGGTATTGCGACGCCTTTAGGAACTCCGGTTGAGCCGCTTGTGTACATTATATATATCGGGTCGCAGTCAATAACTTTGGAAACGGCGGCAAGAGCGGCGGACTCTTTGGGCTCGGCTTCAAGCGCATCCTCGCAGAGCACGATGGAGAAGCCCTCTATTGGTTTTTTAAGCGCTTTGGCGTTCCCGCCGCTTGTGATGAGCTGCCCCGCTCCTATGTTTGCGGCAATGTCACGAAGCCTCTTTTCGGGTATATCCTCGGCAACGGGGACATAGGGCCTGCCCGCATACATAGCACCCATAAAGCAGGCGAGCATCTTTGCGCTTTTCGGCAGCCAGACTATGACGGGGGAGTTGCCCTCCGCGTCCCTCATGAGTGCGGCGGCGACGGAAAGTCCCGCTTCCCGAAGCTTTGAAAAGGTAAAGCTGTCGTTTTCATCACGCACGGCGCAGCGGTTTGGAAAGCGCTCCGCGGTTTTTTCAAGCATCATAATTGCAGAGTTCATAAAGCCTGTCCTTTAATATGTTATCGTCAGTGTTTGGGCCTTGCCGAATTTCGTGAATATCGTATGACCGTCTCTCTCCTCGATTTTCCAGCCGGCGTCGGCTGTCCGGGCCTTGCCCGCGACGACGCACTGGAGCATCCCGCTGTCCAGAAAATTGACCCGCACACCTTTCGCGGCAGAGGTTATTTCAGCAGCAACGTTCACCTGCTCAAGATGGGACGGCTCAGCTTTTTTATCTGTTTCGAACAGCCTTACGGGCCTGTCCGCCGAGACAAAAAAGCTGCTCCCGTCCCGGTACCAGACGGAGGCGTCGACCGCAAGCTTTTTTCCGGAGAGCTTATCTCCAAGGCTGATTTTATAGCCGCTTGACATAGCATAGCGCTCGTCATACAGGGGGAAATCCTCACTTATGTGCGCGGGGATCAGGGTGACGTCAAGCCCTGCTTTACCGCTGTTATCCGCTGATTTCGGCGAAATCACAAGGTTTTGGGCGGCAGCCGAGGCGAGCATGAGCTGGTCCTCACGGACAAAATTATATCTGTGCTTTCTCTGAAAGTCCGCCGCTACATTGACCATTTTCTTTGCCTCGGCGTCGTCAGCGTATATGAAATCACAGTGGTAGTAAAGACAGACCGGCGTACCGTATCTGGCTGAAGTATCCGTCCACTCGTCGCCCTTGTAGAGGACGACGGAGTTGTTTTGTATCAGCGTGGTTTTTTTGCCGTCGCGGGTGAGGAAAAAAGGCAGGGCAATAACGTTCTCGGCGCTGACCTGCGGCGTTGCGGTACTTCTGGACGGTTCAAAGCCCGAATTCCATAAAAGACCTTGGTCATAGGCGCTCAGAAAGCTCTGGGGCAGCTCGTGGCTGCTGATGTGCCAAGTGTGCTGATTTGTGCCCATAAGGCTGTCCCTCGGAATACCATAGCTCTCGAGCGCGTCAAGGTGCATCTGTAGTTCATGCCTCTCCCGCTCTGTTGAGGCGTAGGCGTTGGTGAGAAAGTGGGGCTCGACAAAAAGGTCGTTTTTGCGGAAGTAGTCGAGCTGTTTTTTTAGCTCCCCCCTATAGGGAAAGTAGGGGGAGTCGATGGGATATGCCATGCCGTATTCCAGACAGCCGCAGATAAGGTCTGCAACGCCGTCGCCGTCAATATCGGCAAAAAAGGGTACGCAGTTGTTCCCAAATTTAATATTATTGTTGCCCTTGTAGTTCATCTCCGCGGAGGTGAGGTATGAAGGCTCCTCAAGAGCGCCGCCAGAGTAGCGTGTTTTTGCGATATAGCCGTCAAAGGTGCCGATATATAGCTCTGAGGCCCCGTCGCCGTTGAGGTCGAACAGGCGGGGAGCAAGCCATGTGCCCAGACCTTCAAGCGAAGCGGAGAGATCCTTAGGACTGTCCGCATCGAAAACGAGGCCCGTGGCGCTCTCTCCGAAATAGCAGATAAGTCTGCCCTCGTCGGAGCCGACCAGAAGGTCGGTTTTACCGTCCGCGTCCAGGTCACCTGTTTCGGGAAAGCAGAGACCGGAAATTCCGGTCTGCAGCAAAAGCTTAAACGGCGCAAAGCTTCCGCTTTTTGTTCCTTTAGCGGCATATACAGCGCCGCTGCCGCTGCCGCATACGATGTCTCTGACCCCGTCGCCGTCGATGTCCGCAAAGATGGGGGAGGACTGTCCGGAGACGGATAGCTCCGTACCGTCGCTTGCTGTTATAGGCTTTGGGGTCTCTACAGTGAGGTTTCCCTCGCCGGCGGTTCCCGCGCAAAGGTAGATCCTGCCGTCCGAGGAGCCGGAGACTATGTCCGGATAGCTGTCGCCGTTCAGGTCGTCCACAAAGGGATAGGCGCAGAGGTCAATTTCGGGATAGTCTACAAAATAACTGCCGCCGTCGGCTTTTTCGGTAAAGGTGAGCCACCTGCCGTCCGCGACGACATGCTTACCACTGGAATAGGCGTTCTCATAATAGTCCTGAGCAAAGCCGGCGTTTTGTTCGCCCGGCATATAGCTTATGCTCTCGCTGCGCAAAAACCACGTATAGGCGTTGCGCACTACGGAATATGAGGGGATCTGGCAGTTTTCCTTTGCCAGCTCCGCAAATAAAACTCCGCTGTTGTTTTTATAGCCCGTGATCTCTTCAAAATGCAGCTCCCACGCCATAGAGGGTCTGCCGAAGCAGCCGTAGACCCGCTCGAGGCTGAAGCCGTATTTCTGCTTGCTGACAAATTCGGCAAAGGCGCTGTATATAGTGCGGTTGGCGCTTGAGGTGGTGGCGGAATATGAGACCTGTTTATCGTTCCGGCTCACCATTTCTGTGCCCGTGACCGAAAAAGCGTTGGGCAAAAGCGGATTTGTGAAGAAGACGTAGCCCTCTCCGAATCTGTTCATGGTGTAGAGAGAGAGACCGTCCATCTGTACGACGGACAAGGCCGTTTTGGGTAAGACGGCATAGCCGTAGTCATACTGAGAGCAGCGCTCAAAGGTCGTGTCCGCAGGGTAGAGTGCCGCAAAGTCGCTTATTATGCCCTGCATACCGGTATAGTCATCGCCTATATTCGGAAATTTTAGGTTTTGCGGGAAAGCGTCGTTTTTTTTGAATTCGGATGCGCCAATAAAGCTCTCTCCAAAGAAATCGTGAAAGTCGTTGGTCAGGAATACGGCGCCTCCCGCTTCCGCGAATGAGAGAATATCATTCTTTGCCCCGGCACTGTTTGGACTTTGCATAATAGAGCTATCGGGATATATGATGTCCAGACCGTCAAGAGAGAAATCCCCGTCGATATTTATGGCCTTTACCTTCAGGTTTGGCATAAGTGACTGTTCAAGCAGAGAGAGCGCATCCTGATATATATCCGTGTCGGCTCTTTCGCTGTAGAGAACAGCGGCGTTTACCGTTCCACCGCTTTCTGGAACTGAAACGGGAGCCGATTGCCTGTGAGAAGTAACGGCAATAAAACAGATCGCCGCAAGGATAACGATAACGGCGGACGCCATCAGGATTTTCTTTTTCATAGCAAATGTCCTCAAGCCAATTGTTGTAGGTGCCGGAAAGGCGGACAGCGGTGCCGCTGGGATAGGGCGGACTGTTCACATCCCGCTGCGGTGTTGTCTCGACATAATAATTACAAATATTATATGTACAAACACGTCGAAAGTCAATTCCCGCAACAGTTATTTGCCGCCGGTTGCTTTATCTGCAGCCCTTTGAGGCCAGTATAAGCAGGGCAGACCAAAAGGTCTGCCCTGCTTATACTGTGCTAAGTATACTATTTTTTCCCGACTGTTATCTCGCCCTCGGATTTGTATATACGGCACATACGCTCCGGCTGTGTAAGATTCAGCTTCAGGTTGCCCATAGTTATATTGACCGGGGGATATATATCCGTCGCAGTGATCTGGGCGGAGACGTCGCTCAAAAGCTGCGATATAGCTATAATGCGCTGTTCCTTTTTGGAGAGCTTCATTTTATCGACGGTACTGTCCAGCTTGAGCTTGCTCAATAGCTGCTGGTATTGTGAGTCGAGCTCGGTCGCGCTCTCGAGATAGCGGATATTCTTTTCGTTTTCCTCGAGCTTTTTTCCCATCTCCGCGACCTCGGTCTTTAACAGCTGCAGTTCCTCGAGCAGAGTGGGATCGGAGCCGACAGTGAGGTTTGAAAGGCGGTTGCGGTCATTTCCGATTGTCTTCGCCTCAATGCCTCTGAAGCCGGTGACATTGCTGGCAATGATCACACCCTTGCCGGTCTGGACCGAAACCTTGTCGTGGCTGACCACCGTGCAGCTTACTATGCTGTCCGACTTTACGAGCCCTCCTGCGAAAACGCTGCAGTTTTCAAGGTATCTGCTGGTAACATTACCGCGCGCCTCAAGCTTGCCCTTGAGGTTGCCGTTCATACCGTGGAATATCTGGATGTTCCCGCCCGCCTTGAGGTATGCGCCCTCGACGATTCCGCGCACAACTATATCTCCTGTTGCAGTAAGGGAAAAACCCTCGGTGACATTGCCCTTGACGTTTATGGAGCCGATGACATCAAGATTTCCGACGGAGTTGTCGACATCGCTGTCTATGTTTACGATTTGATCGATACGGAAGGCGCCGCCCTTGAAGGTGAGCTGCCCGTCGCTTGTGGCGACAAGCGCCAGACCATCCTCTGAAATAGAGGTGTTCTGACCCGCCGGAACTTTAAGCTTTTTCCCGGGAACGGCTTTTATCTCGATTCCTCTGACATCAATGCCGTTTTCCGGAGGCTCGGGCTTTATAATGTCGCAGATTATATCACCGGCGTGAACGGTTTGGAGCCAGTTCAAGTTCTTGTAATCAACAAGCTGACCGTCTTTTTGAGCAATGTTTATTTTTTGTTCTCTCGGAAAGTGGTCCCGGATATCGCCGTCAACACCGTCTTTTTTGGCTACTCCCTTTGCTATAACGAAAATTTTCAGCACAGAATTGGAGTCCAGAACGTTTTGAATAACAGCTTCGTCAACTCCGTATTTGACGCCGTTTTCTTCCACAAGGGTATAGAGCTGCTCGGCAGACAAGCTCTGTCCTCTGCCGATGGGAGGGAAAATGCAGCAATATGCCGTTACCAGGTCGCGGCTTATATGGACGTCTATGGACATATCCGAGGAAAACGGCTCCGGCTCGGGGATGCTCTCCTCGACCTCGTCCGCAGCTTTTTCTATTGCTTCCGCTGTTTCCCCCTCTGCGCCCGCCGCTGCTTCACGCGCGGCTGCGGCCGCCTCGCGCGCGGTAAGGGCTGACTCAACCGCATCCATAGCATCGACGAATGTCTTGGCTTTGTCCGAAAGGACATCCAAAAAGTCCAGCTCGTCCTCACAAAGAGGACTGCCGGTAATAGAAAATGTCTTGAGGTCGGTCTCTTTCGACGCTATTATACCAAGCTTGTGCGCCAAGACAGCCAGCCAATTGGTTTCAAAGGGCGGCCTGCACTTCTCAACAGCGCCGTCGCTCGTAATCTCAATGCCGGTAGATGGCGACGTATTCAGTTCTTCGATACTTGCTGTCGTTTCCACTGTAAACCCCACTTTAAAACTGTCCGCTTATTATCTGACAACTGAAAGGCTTGTTACAAAAAATCCTCCGAAAGATGTTTATAATATTGATATGTATTTACCATACCGCGCGCTGCAAATGTGGCAAAATCCCCCAACCGCAGTTATTCCGCTAAATATGGACTACATTTTCAGTATATCATATAAGTTACGTTTTTCAAGTATTTTTGCCAATTATAGTTATAAATAAAACTTGAGGTATATGGTTTTTACACAAAAGCCGCTTTTCCAAATGTCGGTTTCTTTAACATGAGAATGTATACCCGTTTTATTTCAAGTCATCGTGACCTGACGATTTATAAAATCAGCTCAAGAGCAGAGCACCTGCTTTGGCGTTTTGCCTAAATATCATGCGCCTGTTTTGGAACAAACTCTAAACTTGTAGAATTTCAAAATTTTTTAGAAAAACAAGGTGCATTTTGTCATCCGGAGGACATAAGTCTATAGAAGCCTAAAAGGTGCTTAGGCCAAAGCACACCCCTCTACAAAAAGGAACACAAAGGAAGTTGTATTATGTCCGCAAAGCTATTTAAGCTTTATTTTAAGCTAATATTTTTTTCGTTGATTTTTTGGTTATATCTTCTGTTCATTTCCGGCTTTTTTTGTCTTTTTACAGTTGGTATCGGCATTGTAGGTGGTGAAAACTCTTTACTGCTGCTTGATACTTTTATATATCTGGAAGTAGCTGTAGCGATCTTTTCATTCTGCTTAGCGGTTTATTTCATAAGGCAGAGGGATACATTGGAAAAGGTCTGCCTTATCC
>JAAYCC010000159.1 GCA_012729875.1 Clostridiales bacterium
AAAAGTGCAAGAAAGACAGCGCCCGGCGCTGTCTTTCTAATGAAGCATCATGCCCGGCAGCAGAACTTTGTGGCTGTCTGCGGCGGGCAGCTTAGTGTTGAACATGAGGCTTGCGGGGTATATAGAGCGCTCGCCCCAACGGTCCCGTATTTTCTCAACCGCATAGTCCAGCCTCTCGCGTTTTTCGACTCTGCGCATGTCGGTGAAAAGATCGAGCTGTTGGGGGCTCTGCTGAGGAACAAGGCCGATTGCGCCGACGCTCACAGCGCGGACGTCGTTTGCCCACTTGTACCTCTCGTTAAAAATCTCCCTTGCTTTAAAGGCTATATCCATGGGGCTTTGGGTGGAATAGGGCAGGGCTTTTTGATGCTGTACGCAGGCAAGAGTGTTGTCTTTGATTGTTATCTGAACGCCCGTTGCCGCAAGACCGTACTTGCGCAGACGGTGGCCTATGTCCTGACAGAGATGCAGCATTACCAGCCAGACCTCCTCATCGTTCACAAGATCCGCGCGGCAGGTTATGCCGTGGCTCACGGATTTGACGGGTGATATGAAGTCCTTGTGCATAACGAGGGAGTTGTCGTTGCCGTTTGCGTAGTTCCACAGGTCTAAGCCGTTTATGCCCAGAAGGCGCTGCAGGAAAGCGGGGTCTGTCCCCGCCAGATCGCCTATCGTCCATATTCCGTGGTAGTTGAGTTTTTTAGTTGTGGCGCGTCCGGCATAGAGCAGGCTGCTTACGGGCAGCCACCATATCTTGTCGCGGTAGTCCTCTCGGGTTATGACGGTCACCGCATCGGGTTTTTTCATGTCGCTGCCCAGCTTGGCAAAAACCTTGTTGAAGGATACTCCGACGCTGACGGTCAGCCCGGTTTCTTCCTTAACGGCGCTGCGTATCTGTTCAGCGATCTCAAATCCGCCTTCGGAGAGACTCCTGCGGCAGGGTACCTGCAGCCAGCACTCGTCCATGCCGTATGGCTCCACATTGTCGGTAAAATCCTCATATACCCTGCGCACTTTCGCGGAATATTCAAGGTATTGATCGAAGTGGGGCGGTACTGAGATAAGGTCGGGGCAGAGCCTTTTCGCTTCGTGGATCACCATGCCGGTCTTGACGCCGGCTTTTTTGGCAGGTTCGGATTTGGCGAGAACTATGCCGTGGCGATCCTCGGTGCTGCCGCAGACGGCAACGGCTTTACCCTGCAGTGATGGGTCCAGAAGTATTTCTACCGAGGCGTAAAAGGCGTTCAGATCACTGTGGAAAATGGTCCTTTTGCCATCCGTTTTTCTCACCTCCTGAAATGCTTGACAGATGAAGTTGGAGAAGGTATAATGAAGCAAACTTCATCATGAGATGATGCTATCAGAAAGATGAAGAAAAGTCAACAGGCAAATGAAGTTAATGAATATAACTGCATTGGAGGCGGATAAATGAAGACCTTTTCGGACAAAATCAAACAGGCCCGCTCAGAATTGAATCTCAATCAGCAACAGCTCGCGGACATTGTAGGTATCTCCAAGCGCTCTATTGCCGCCTATGAGACCACGGATACCAAGCCCCGGGGAACGGTGGTAAAAAAGCTCGCCAAGGCTTTGAACGTATCGGTGGACTATCTGTTTCTGGACGAGATAGACGATCCGCGCTACGGTCTGGAGCGCTCTCCATACATTGAGACTGTCCGAGAGCGCTACGGAGGCCGGGCGGCTGCGGAGATGGAGGTCCTGCTGGAGCAGAACATGGCGCTTTTCGCGGGGGGAACGCTTGATCAGGAGGCGAAGGACGCCTTCTTCGAGGCGCTCATGAAGGCCTACCTCACATGCAAGGAGGAGGCGCGCAAAACTTACGGGCGCAGGGACAAATAAAAAATGACAATAGATTTTATCTGCTCGGAAGTTCATAGCCTCTGCGAAAAGTACGGTGAGCGCGACCCGTGGCGTCTTGCCGGAGAAATGGGAGTGATAGTACGCTGCGAACCCATGGGAGCCGATAAAAACGCCTGCAAGGGTTTTTTCATATACCAGTCACGCAAGCGGCTGGTCACAATAAACCGCGACCTGCCGGGGTCCGTCCAGCGCATAATCCTTGCCCACGAGCTGGGGCATGCCGTTCTGCACAGGGATGAGGCGCGTCTCCGCGCGTTCCAGGATTTTTCGCTTTATGAGAGCAATGCAAGATTTGAGTACGAGGCAAACCTTTTCGCTGCGGAGCTGCTTTTGGACGACTCGGAGGTTTTGGAGAGACTGTGTGAGGACGACCTGTTCTTTGCGGCGGCCAAGCGCCTTGCGGTCCCACCGGAGCTTCTGGACTTTAAGTTACGGATCCTCAGGCACAAGGGGATGTGCGTCGATTCCCCTATACTCTCCCGCAGCGATTTCCTGAAAAACGGCTGGAAACAGAGCTGAATCCGACAATGCCAGATTCAGCTCTGTTCTTTATTATTAAAGTGTGATCTCTCCCGCGTAATCTGTATCGAAAATGCGGCGTATCTCATCTATATCGGAGCTCTGTCCAAGCGCCCACATCAGCTTTGTGACAGCCGCCTCGGTGGTCATGTCCCGACACTGTATCGCACCCGTGGCGAGCACCCTGCGGCCTACCTCATACAGGGAAAAGTCGCTCTTTTCATACAGACACTGACTGCAAACCGCCACGGGGACGCCGTCCCTGACGAGACGCTCTATCTGGGCGGACAGGTCGCGGCGGAGAAAGTGCAGTCCGCCCGCGCCGAAGGTCTCCAG
>JAAYCC010000160.1 GCA_012729875.1 Clostridiales bacterium
CCCTCCTTTTCAAGCCTGTCCGTGAGGAGCTTGAACTGTGTGGACTTTCCGCTGCCGTCTATTCCCTCCAGCACTATGAGCTTTCCCTGCATGACCAATACCTCGCTCTTAGATTATTTATTCTTTATCCTCTGGCCTATAACGGCAAATACATATTTTGGAAGACTCTTCATTCTCCCCGCACGGGACGGCTCGCTCTTCAGGCGATAGAGCCATTCGAGCCCTAGCTTCTGCCACTTCTCTGGGGCACGCTCCGCGACTCCTGCGAAGACGTCCAGTGAACCGCCGAGACCGGCCATAAGCCCTGTTTTGAGCATAGGGGCGTTTTTCTGCATCCACAGCTCCTGTTTAGGAGCACCGAGACAGACCATAAGTAGGTCCGGGCTTGCGGCGTTGATCTTTCTTATGACGGGAGCGTCGTCCGTGAAGTAGCCGTCGTTAGTACCAACGAAGCGCAGCCCTTTATAGCGGGCCTTGAGATTTTTTTCTGCCATCTCGGCAACACCGGGCTTTGCGCCCAGCAGGAACACGGACATCTGTTTTTCCGACATGAGTCCGAAAAGTTTCTGGGCAAAGTCTATGCCCGGGGTCTTCTGTTTGAGCGGAGTGCCGAGGATTTTTGCGCCGTATATAATGCCTATCCCGTCCGGCAAAACTAGGGATGCTTCCCGTACGGCTTTGCTGAGCTCTGCGTTTTCACGGCAGAGCATTACTATTTCAGGGTTCGGTGTGACGACGTATGCGCTGTTTTTTCGCTCCATAAGCGTCATGGCGGCGGCTGCGGCCTCCTCCATGTCAAGGTCGTCGAAGCCGACGCCGAGTACATTGATTCTTTTCTTTATCATTTTTAATTATACCTGTGCGAATACCTCGCCTATATTTTCGTTGATTGCGAGTGTCGCATATGAGTCGTAGGGTGTGGGCTGCTTATTGATTAATACGAGCTTTTTCCCTCGGTAGTAGTTTATTAGCCCAGCGGCGGGGTAGACGACAAGAGAGGTCCCGCCGACGATGAGCACGTCGCAGGAGGAGATGAAGCTTATTGCCTCGGAAATAACACTGCTGTTTAGCCCTTCCTCGTACAGGACGACATCCGGCCGGACTATACCACCGCACTCGCAGCGGGGTGTGCCCCTGCCGCTTTTTACCTGCTCATATGGCATGTCTCTGCCGCATTTCATGCAGTAGAAGCGGTGCGTGGTGCCGTGGAGCTCGAGTACTTTCCTGCTGCCGGCGGCTTGATGCAGACCGTCGATGTTCTGGGTGATCACGGCTTTAAGCTTGCCCTCCGACTCCAGCTCCGCAAGGCGGATGTGGGCGCGGTTGGGCTTTACGTCCTCTACAAAAAGCTTGTCGCGGCAGAACTCGTAGAATTCGTCGGGGTGCTTGCGGAAAAAGGTTGCGCTCAGAATCTCCTCGGGAGGATATCTGTATTTTTGGCGGTAAAGACCATCCACACTTCGGAAGTCCGGGATCCCGCTCTCGGTGGATACTCCCGCACCGCCGAAAAAGACTATGTTGTCACTGCTTTGTACCATATCGCGAAACTGTATGATCCTGGTGTCCACAATCCGAGCCTCCCGTCTGCTTTTATATTCTGATATTATACATGAAAAGTACGGGATAAGCAAGAACAAGCCGCACCAAAATCGGTGCAGCTTGTTGTTCAGCGCCACTTATTGAGGGCTCATAGTATAGTTTGGAGCTTCCTTGGTAATGTAGATGTCGTGAGGATGGCTCTCCTTGAGGCCGGCGTTTGTTATCTGGATGAACCTGCTCTTCGTACGCAGAGACCAGATATCGGGGGCTCCTACATAGCCCATACCCGACTTGAGCCCGCCGCACATCTGGAAAATGGACTCGGAGGCGTTTCCCCGGTAGGGCACGCGGCCCTCGACGCCCTCGGGGACAAGCTTTTTGTTGTCCTCCTGGAAATATCGGTCACGGGAGCCCTTTGCCATTGAGCCGAGACTGCCCATTCCGCGATATACCTTGAACTGACGGCCCTGATAGACCTCGATTTCGCCGGGGCTCTCCTCGCAGCCTGCTAGCAGAGAGCCGAGCATGACGACCGAAGCGCCGGCCGCAATTGCCTTGACGATGTCGCCGGAGTACTTGATGCCGCCGTCTGCAATAACTGGCACTCCGTACTTATCTGCCATCTCAGCGCAGCGCATAACAGCGCTGAACTGAGGAACGCCTATACCGGCGACCACGCGGGTGGTGCAGATGGAGCCGGGGCCCATGCCGACCTTGACACAGTCCGCCCCGGCCTTTATAAGTGCTTCCGTACCCTCGGGGGTCGCGACGTTGCCGGCAATCAGCTCTATGTCGGGAAAAGCGTTTTTGACTTTGGCTACACACTCAAGAATGTTTCTGGAGTGGCCGTGTGCGCTGTCCAGAGTCATAACATCAACTCCCGCGTCAGCCAGAGCGGCCGCCCTGTCCATGACGTCGCCGGTGGCTCCTATGGCTGCCGCGCAGAGCAGCCTGCCTCGGGCGTCCTTGGCGGAGTTGGGATATGTGAGAGCTTTTTCTATGTCTTTTATGGTTATAAGACCGCAGAGGCGGCCGTTATCGTCAACGATAGGGAGCTTTTCGATCTTGTGGGCATGGAGGACGACCTTTGCCTCCTCAAGCGTAGTACCGACCTTTCCGGTAATAAGGTTTTCGCTGGTCATGACGTCGGCTATGAGCTTAGTCATGTCCTCCTCAAATTTCATATCGCGGTTAGTTATTATTCCTATGAGCGTTCCCTCGGTATCGACTACGGGTACGCCGGATATGCGGAACTTTGACATGAGCCTCTCAGCCTCGCCGATAGTATGGTCGGCGGTCAGCGAAAAGGGGTTTGTGATGACGCCGTTTTCGGAACGCTTTACAAGATCGACCTGTTCCGCCTGTGCGTCTATACTCATGTTTTTATGGATGACGCCGATACCGCCTTCGCGCGCCATAGCTATTGCCATACGGTATTCGGTGACAGTGTCCATTGCGGCGCTGATCAGGGGGATATTTAGCGCGAGTTTTTTTGTCAGTTTAGTTTCGAGGTTGATGTCGGCAGGCAAAATATCGCTTGCAGCCGGAACCAAAAGCACATCGTCATAGGTCAGTCCGACGCCGATAAAACGGTCGGAAATTGTCTTGCTGTTCTCCACTTTAACCGCTCCCTTTCAAAATTTGTTTGAAGTATTGTACTCCACTGACGGACAATGTGTCAACAGTTTTTACGCTTTTGTGACACATTACTCCTGCGGCCTCCTTCTTCCGTTCGCGCGTAGTAAAAAATATACTGCTGTGCAAGTCCGGAGAACTCTCCCAGTACCTCGGGATCAAAATCGTCTGGAAAGTGGGCTTTAAGAGCGCGCTTCATCCAGACGTCTATGGGAAAGCGGTCCATACGGTGCAGACCATAGAGCATAAAACAGTTGGCGACCTTGTCACCCACCCCGTTTATTTCCTTGACCTTTGCGAGGGCCTCCTCAGCGGGCATATCTCTCAGCTCGTCAAAGGAGAGCCTGCCCTCAGATACGGCGCGCGCCGCGTCCAGTATGTATGAGGCCCGATAGCCGCTGCGCAGAGGGGCGAGGTCGGATTCCGACAGTGAGGCGAGACGTTCTGCCGAAGGAAAGGAATATGTATCGACAGAGAGCTCCTCACCAAAGCTTACACAGAGAGCTTCAATTATCTTTTTTATGCGGGGAATGTTGTTGCACTGGGAGATGATAAAGCTGCACAGGGCTTCCCAGGACTCCTGACGCAGAATGCGTATGCCGGCCCCGTAATCGGCACAGAGCCTTAGATACTCAGGCTGTGTGAAACGTGAGGCTGCTTCGGCGTAATCGACGTCAAGGTCGAAGTAGTCCCGCCAAAAGGGCAGCTCGTCCTCTTCGCAGTCGCAGACGACGCTGCCGCCGAGCTCGCGGATCTTAAGGACCTTGTTTCCAACTATGCCGGTGTATATACCGTCTTCGTCTGCGTTCCAGCGAAAGCACTGACCGCATTCAAAGGTCTTTTTTATATCGAACTCAGCTGCTTTGGCAATAGACAGCTCTGTTTTGACGGCTGTTGGCATGATAGACCTCCGAGGTGGTTCATTTTAAGAAAAATCCCGCCTCTCTGAGACGGGATCATGGCATAGCTTAGTAATAGCGCTTATTTTTGTTCTTACGTGCGGCCTCAGATTTCTTGCGGCGTTTGACACTGGGGCTCTGGTAGTATTCCTTTTTTCTGAGGTCAGACATTACTCCAGACTTTGCACAGCTTCTCTTAAATCTCTTGAGAGCGCTATCCAGAGATTCGTTTTCCTTGACGTGGACTTCCGACATTTTATATCCCTCCCTCCAAATGCGCCGAGGCGCTTTTAAGGGCCATTCATTTGTATGGCTTTAGCGTTGATATTATAATTGTTATACCGCGCCTTGTCAAGCGGTTTCGATGAAAGAGCGCGACATATACCAAAAGCATTTCGCAGCTGCTACCGATTATGTCAACTTTAATTAGTTATAAAAGACCATCGACTATGAGATCATAGCCGTTAATTTAATAACTATACTTGTATTATCAGATAAAAATGATTATAATATTTATAATATTACGACGAAGCGGCCTGTTAACCGTCGTCAGTTTGGGGGCAATTGCCTGTGGAAACCAATCCCGTTCTGCTTTCAAATCTGTCGTTATCCAGCGACATACCGCTGTATTCGCAGCTTGTCAGCATTGTCAAACGCAACATCACAGCGGGAACACTAAACCCCGGCGATCTTTTGCCGTCTGAGGCCGAGCTCTGCAAGACCTTTAATGTCAGCCGCAGTACCGTGAGACAGGCTATCGGCTCACTGGAGGCAGACGGTCTGGTTGTCCGCAAACAGGGCAGGGGGACCTTTGTCGCGGAGCCGAAGATGCGCCGCAAGACCGAAAACGTCTATTCGTTCACATCCGAGATCAGCGCCATGGGGCTTACGCCGTCTTCAACGATTATTGAGTTTGAGGTCATGACCCCTACTCCGGACATAGTCAAGGTGCTGGAGCTTACCACTCCGGACTCCAATGTTTACCGCTTTACACGAATCAGAAACGTAAACGGCGAGCCCCTCATTCTTGAGACCTCGTTTTATCCCCAGTATATCTACCCCAAGCTAACACGCGAGCTTCTCAAAACGCACAGCTTTTACAGCCTGCTCTATGAGGTCGGCGTAGCGCCCGCCTCTGCGGTGGATTCCTACGAGGCTGTCACAATGGGACGTGAGGAGGCTGAGCTTTTGGACTGCAAGCCCGGCAGCAGCGCATTTTACGTGCAGCGCCGTACCAGGACCGAAACGGGTATGATATACGAGTATACCCAGAGCCTTATCCGCGCCGACCGTGTCACACTGGACATACATCTGCACAAGGATGGCGTCTCTTTTACCCGAAGCGTGGACAAGTAGTACATAAAAATGCGGCGAGGCAACGAGTCGCTTTTTTTTGACAACACAACAGTAAATCAGGAGGAACTACACAATGGAAAAAATCAGAGTTGCAATCAACGGGTTCGGAAGAATCGGCAGACTTGCATTTCGTGCGGGTCTCAAACGCGACGACATAGAGTTTGTCGGGATAAACGATATGCTTAACCCCGAATATATGGCCTATATGCTCAAGTACGACACCATGCACGGCAGATTCGACGGTGAGATCAGCAGCACGGAAAAGGGTATTGTGGTTAACGGCAGAGAGATCCCCGTATTCTGCGAAAAGGACCCCTCCAAGCTCCCCTGGAAAGATCTTAGGGTAGACTTTGTTATCGAATCCACCGGACTGTTCACCACTGTTGAAAAGTCCACGGCTCACCTCAACGCGGGAGCAAAGAAGGTCGTAATATCTGCTCCTTCCGCAGATGCCCCCATGTTCGTCATGGGTGTCAACAACGACAGCTATAAGCCCGGTATGAACATCGTTTCCAACGCCTCCTGCACAACAAACTGCCTTGCTCCTCTTGCCAAGGTCGTCCACGACAACTTCGGTATTGAGAGCGGGCTTATGACCACGGTCCATTCCGCAACCGCCACACAGCGCACTGTCGACGGCCCCTCTATGAAGGACTGGCGCGGCGGCAGAGCTGCCTCCGGCAATATAATCCCCTCCAGTACCGGTGCGGCTAAGGCAGTGGGAAAGGTCATCCCCGAGCTTCAAGGTAAGCTTACCGGCATGTCAATGCGTGTCCC
>JAAYCC010000161.1 GCA_012729875.1 Clostridiales bacterium
AAATGCAGGCGTTTTTTTCTTATCTCGCTCTCCGTTTTTGTGACCGGGTCCAAAGCGTCAAAAATGACTTTGCCGTTGACCGAGATGCTACCTCCGTCAGGGTGCTCCAGAAAATTCAGACAGCGCAAAAGGGTGGTCTTCCCGCTGCCGGAGGAGCCGATTATGGCTATGGTCTCACCCTTGTCCAGAGAAAAATCTATATCTGTAAGAACTTCAAGCTCGCCGAAGTTCTTTTGCAGTTTTCTAACTTCCAGTACCGGCATATTGTACCCTCCTCACCTGAAATAGCTGAGCTTTCGCTCAATACGTCCGAACAGGATCGTCAGCGCGCCGTTAAAAATGAGATAGAACACTCCGGTATAGAACAGCGGCCATATTATACCGGCGCTTTTTGTATAGGCCTGTCCGCTCCAGATGATCTCGTATACCCCGATAATCCTGGCAAGTGACGTGTCCTTGACAAGAGTTATTATCTCGTTGCCCATGGGCGGCACTATACGCTTTATAACCTGTAGAAGGGTGACTTTGAAAAAAATCTGCGGCTTTGTCATACCCAGCACCTTTCCCGCCTCCTGCTGGCCGACAGGTATGCTCTCGATGCCGCCGCGGTATATCTCCGAGAAGTAGCAGGCGTAGTTTATAACAAAAGCGACAAGCGCCGCCATAAAGCGCGGCAGCAGATCCCATCCGAACAGCAGACCGGGCCCGTAGTATACCACGATAAGCTGGAGCATGAGCGGAGTCCCGCGTATTGCCCAGATTATTGCCTTTATGGGGTATCGCAAGGCAGCAAGACGGCTCATCGAGCCAAAGCTTATAAGCAGTCCCAGAGGAAGCGCGAAAAGAAGCGTCAGGCAGAAGAGCTTTACTGTTATGCCCATGCCCTGCAAAAGGGACAGAGTGACAGTCCAAAACATTTGGAGTTCCTACTTTCTTGTTTGTTTATAAAGCGGCTCAAAGGCAGAGAGCAGGCGGCTCTCTGCCTTTTTAAGCTATCATTTCGGCGTCTCTGCCTTACTGGGCGACAATTAGCTTCTTAATTTCGTATTTCTCCGCTATATTATCCATTGTTCCGTCTGCATATAGATCGGAGAGCACCTTGTTTATGTATGCGGCGAGATCTGAACCCTTACGGCAGCCTATACCGTATTCCTCAGAGGTCAGTTCAACGGTGGTGGCAAGGTTCGGATAGCTTGTGCCCTCGCCTATCATTGCTCCCGCCATCAGCAGGTCGATCACACAGGCGTCGGAAGCGCCGGAAGCTACCTCCATCAGAGCGTCTGCCTGTGTAGAGACGGAGTTCAATTTAAGGCCAAGCTCTTTTGCGGCCGCCTCGCCGGCTGAGCCAACTTCAACGGCAATATTGAGGTCTTTCAAGCTGTCAACATCCTTATACCGGTCTGCTGAGTCGGAAGATACGACAACTACCTGAGCATTTTTGCAGTATGCGTTTGTGCACTCCATTGAGCCAAGCACCTCGTCGGTGAGGGTCATACCGTTCCAAACGCAGTCTATGCTCTTGGCATCAAGCTCCATAATTTTGTTATCCCAGGCTATTTCAACAAATTTCACGTCAACGCCCAGCGCCTCGGCGACTTTTCCTGCCATATCGGCGTCAAAGCCTATCCATTTGCCGGATTCATCCTTATAGTCCATGGGGGCAAAATCAGTTATGCCTACAACAAGCGTACCCTTATCCTGTATGTATGCTACGTCGCTGTCCGCGGCGATATCGTCCGGTACGTCGCTATCGGAAACGTTTTTCGCACCGCAGCCTGCAAAAAGGCCAATACACATGATAAGGGCAAGAAGCAGCGCTGTACAGGTCTTACTTTTTTTCATTTTCATTCCTCCAAATAATCTGCCATAAAAAATATCGTTTTGTACGACTATGTTATTGTACCACATTAGCGAAATAAAGCAATAGCAAAGATACAAAAATACATGCATCTTTTGCACAAATTATTTTGATGTCTCATGGAGATAATAGCGCATTATGGCCACTTTCTTTAACATTTTGTTCACTTTTCGAGCTGTGAATGAGGTATAATTGCTGTAATAAAGTATAGAGCAACGGAAGGAAGTGCGTTTATGCAGGGCAAGGCGCTTATAATTGAGGACGACGGCAACATTGCCGAGCTGCTTCGCCTATATCTCGAAAAGGAGGGCTTTGAGGTCCTTCGTGCCGCTGACGGCGGTTCCGGAGTGCGTATGGCTCTCAATGAAGACCCGACAATAATCCTCTTAGACATTATGCTCCCCGTTCTGGACGGATGGCAGGTCTGTCGGAAGATCCGCGAAAGCTCCAAGGTTCCCATCATAATGCTCACCGCAAAGGGAGAGACTCCGGACCGCATCAGCGGCCTTGAAATGGGCGCTGACGACTATGTGGTAAAACCCTTCGAAGTAAAGGAACTGCTGGCCCGTATACACGCAGTTCTGCGCCGCACTGATCCCTCCGTTAAAACCGAGGCAGAAAAAAAGCTCAGTTTTGACAAGCTAGTTGTCAATCTGGACTCCTACGAGCTAGTTGTGGACGGTAAAAAAATCGACACCCCCCCTAAAGAGATGGAGCTTCTCTACCACCTCGCCTCGTCACCAAACAGAGTATACACCCGCAATCAGCTTCTGGACGAGGTCTGGGGCTTCGATTATTTTGGTGACTCGCGCACCGTTGACGTACACATCAAGCGTCTGCGGGAAAAGCTTGAGGGCGTATCCGATCATTGGGCGCTGAAAACCGTCTGGGGAGTAGGCTATAAGTTTGAGCTGAACGAGAGCAGATGAGTATCTACATCAAGAACTTCACAATAACGGCGGTCCTCGTTGTATTGAGCTTCTTCATACTGGGGGCCTCTTTTGTCGTACTAGGACGCGGTTTTGCACTCAACGAGACAAAGCAGGGTATAGCGCTTTCCGCCCAGGAGGTGTCACGTTCCGCGGGAGCGTTCATGGACAGCGGCGAGCTCTCCAGCTGGAACCTCCGTCTGATAATCAGCACAGTGGCACGCAGCACCGGCAATCAAATCTTTATTACAGACTCAAACGGTATTATAGTATCAACCTCAGAGACCGAACTCCTCTCCGATAATATCGGCAAACGCCTGACGGACAGTGTCATGGCGGAGCTTCAGGAATTCGGCAGAATAAATGAAATGACCACGCTTGGCAACTTCTACCGCGGAAGGCAGTTCTATGTTGTAGCGCTGCCGATAAC
>JAAYCC010000162.1 GCA_012729875.1 Clostridiales bacterium
GGCATGGAGCTCCTCAGCTCCTCCGTAAAGGGCTTGACTTCCGAGGGGAGCAGGTTCATCTTCCAGTTCCCGGCGATTATAGTTTTGCGATATTTTTTGTTCATATAGGAATCTCCTTGGTATCATTTATTTGTCCAACAGACATGCAACTCCCGGAAGCTCCTTGCCTTCGAGGAACTTCAGCGACGCGCCGCCGCCGGTAGAGATATGGGACATCTTTCCCGAATACCCCATCTGCTCCACAGCGGCGGAGCTGTCGCCGCCGCCCACTATTGTAACTGCGTTCGACTCTGCCATCGCACGGGCTATCTCCTGTGTTCCTCTGGCAAATTCCGGGAACTCAAATACTCCCATCGGACCGTTCCAAACTATTGTCCCCGCGTTCTTAATCGCTTCTTTAAATAGGTTTACGGTCTTGTCTCCGATATCCATTCCCATCCATCCGTCGGGTATCATGGTGCTGTCCACAATTTTCTTTTCACAGTCGGGGGCAAATCTGTCGCCTACGGCAAAGTCCACAGGCAGCAGGAACATGACGCCCTTGTCAAGGGCCTTCTGCATAGTATCCTTTGCTAGCTCTACCTTGTCGGCCTCAAGTAGAGAGGTACCGATGTTGAGTCCCATGGCTTTCATAAAAGTATAGGCCATACCGCCGCCGACAATGATCGTGTCCGCCTTGTCGATAAGGTTTGTAATTACGCCGATCTTGTCCGAGACCTTTGCTCCCCCGAGGATTGCCACAAACGGGTGCTTCGGGTTCTCCAGCACTCCGCCTAATGCGTTCAGCTCTTTTTCTAAGAGAAATCCAGCATATGCCGGCAGAAATCCCGAAACTCCCACTGTGGAGGCGTGTGCTCTGTGGACAGATCCGAAGGCATCCGATACAAATATCTCTCCCAGTGATGCGAGCTTTTTTGCGAACTCAGCGTCGTTTTCTATCTCGCCCTTTTCAAAACGGACGTTTTCTATGAGCATTATTTCACCCGCCCCCAGGGCTTCGGCCTTCTTGCGTGAATCCTCTCCCGCTACATCTGCCGCAAACACTACGGGCTTGCCGAGAAGCATGGAAAGATGCTCTGCAACGGGCCTCATTGAGAGCCCCGGTACCCACTCGCCTTTGGGCTTGCCCATATGTGAACAGGCTATAACACTAGCACCGTTATCCAAAAGATAACGTATCGTAGGCAGAGAAGCCACAATGCGCTTGTCGCTTGTGATCTCGCCGGTCTGCTTGTCAATCGGCACGTTGAAGTCGCAGCGCAGGAGCACCCTTTTTCCGCGAACATCTACGTCCTTGACGGACTTCTTATTATAGTTCATTTCCGACCTCCATTAAGGTTATTACATAGCATAGAGCCTCCCTCGACAAGTCCCGGGAAGCCCTGCTGCCTTAGTGCTTCATAACACAAAATTGCAACGCTGTTGGACAGATTCAGGCTTCTGAGTCCTTCCCTCATCGGTATCCTTATGCAGCGGTCTCTGTAGCGCTCGAGAAGCTCTGTGGGAAGCCCTTTGGTCTCCTTGCCGAACATGAGCTTGACGTCTCCGGAAAAATCCGCCTTATCGTAGCTCAGCGGGGCCTTGGTAGTAGAGAGCCAGAGTCCGCTGTCGCCGTTCTTCTCAAAGAAATCTCCGAGGTCCTTATATACGGCCACGTTCAGCTTGTCCCAATAGTCCAGTCCCGCCCGCCTGAGTGCTTTGTCAGAAATATCGAATCCCAGAGGTTCTATGAGGTGAAGCCTTGCTCCTGTCACTGCACAGGTGCGGGATATGTTGCCTGTATTGGCGGGAATTTCCGGCTCAACTAAAATTATGTCAACCATCACAGCCTCCACAAATGCTTATCAGCCTGTGTCATTATAGCCCCAATAGTTTTCTATATCAACCTGCATTTCAAAAATTTGCAACTTTTTTGCTTAAGAAATTCAAAAATTGAATGAAAAGAACTCACAAAATATTTCACTATCCTATTGGCAGCTTTGGCTAAAATTGACAGAGTTGTTGCATTCAGCCGAGATATGGATTATAATTATCATTATTATGTGCAACTATATACACCATTTTGCCCGGTATCGGCTGAAAAGGAGACAATCGTGACAGTTTTCAACAATAACTTCCGAGGCAGCAGACTTTACATAGTAGTGCCCTGCTATAACGAGGAAGCCGCACTTCCGGAAACCTCGCGCCGCCTCAGAGACAAGATGCATGATCTGATTGAACAGGGCAAGGTTTCTGAGGACAGCCGCATAATGCTGGTAAACGACGGCTCCAGCGACCGCAGCTGGGAGCTGATCTGCAAGCTGCACGAGGCCGACCCGCTCTTCTGCGGTGTGTGCCTCAGCCGGAATCGAGGTCACCAGAACGCTCTTCTGGCGGGACTTATGACCGCCAAGGACCGCGCTGATTTTACCATATCCATGGACGCAGACCTGCAGGACGATGTGGATGCGGTCGACCGCATGATAGAGGAATACTACGCCGGCTGCGAAATCGTCTATGGGGTGCGTTCGGCCCGCGAAAAGGACAGTTTTTTCAAGCGCTTCACCGCCGAGGGCTTTTACAAACTGGTGAGCAGGCTCGGCGGAGAGATCGTCTATAACCACGCCGACTACCGCCTGATGAGCAAGACCGCGCTGGAGGCTCTTTCCCAGTACGGAGAGGTCAATCTTTTCCTGCGCGGCATTGTACCTATGCTGGGGTATAAGACCTCTACAGTTGAATACGAGCGCGGAGAACGCATAGCGGGTGAAAGCAAGTATCCTCTGAAGAAGATGCTCTCCCTCGCTACGGACGGTATAACCTCTCTCAGTTCAAAGCCGATCCGCTTTTTCCTGTGGAGCGGTGCAGCTTCTATTTTTACAGACCTCGTACTCCTCATAGTTTTCATAGTACAGGCCTGTACGGGCACTGCCTTTGACGGCTGGAAAACGGTTTTGCTTGTTGTGCTCCTGATGGGCGGACTGACTCTCACAGGTATAGGCGTAGTCGGCGAATATGTCGGCAAGATATACCTTGAAACCAAGCAGAGGCCAAAATACTTTATCGAAAATATTGTTGAATAGACATTAAAAGGACAGCGGTTTTCCCGCTGTCCTTTCTCTCATGTTATAAGCTGTACACTGCCGTCGCTTATGGCTATGACTCCGTAGTTTTTATTTGAGGAGCCGGTAATTAGCCACTCTCCGCCGGAGCCCGCCTCAAGCGCCACGCGGACAAGCTCGCCGTCCAAGTAGAAGTAGCACTGCGCGGTCCCCGGATCAAAGCCGCCGCCCGCTACAGGACTGTGCCGTGGTACGGGAGAGACCGTCGGCAAGTCCCCTCTCCCCGCGTAAGCATATATCGCCCCGGTGAGCGCCCAGTCGCTGGAGGTGACGCCATAGACATGCTCATGGTAGAAAAAGTTGGCGTTTTCCGCATAGGTCGCTTCCACATTCAAAAGCCAAATCTTGCCGCCCTCTGTCCAGCCGTCGCTGACAATGGCCTCCGCCGCGGTCTTCGCTATCTGCTGGTCCGCTATCGTGGTCTCTCGGTAGTCGTGTATCTCGCTAACTGCCGCGATGCAGCACAGCAGGCACAGGGATGATACCACAGCCGCCTGCACCGCCGCCGCGCTTCGCAGTCTGCCGAATATCAGGCTAAAAAC
>JAAYCC010000163.1 GCA_012729875.1 Clostridiales bacterium
GCAGTTCTCGGAGTTTGCGCAATAGCATTTGTTTTTGCTATCTTCCGCTTCAAAAATTCGCTTGTAGCGCTGCTGACGGGAGAATAATCCGAACATAGACAAAGCGGCATAAAGAACGCCACCCACCGGGTGGCGTTCTTTATGCCGCTTTTATATCTGCGTGTCCCGCTGTGCCTCTAGTTTTACACGGCGTATGACGATAATATACATAATGATAACAAAAGCGTAGAAAAAAAGGATTGTGAACGTGGTGTGCAGCATAGCGCAGGCATCGTACAAGCCGTGGAGAAAGACCGGCAGCAAATAGCTCAGGAAGAGGTATCTGCGCATAGCGGCATCTCTGCCCTGTGAACGGCAGACCTGTGCGCTGCCGTAGAATGCTCCCATAAATACGGCAAATCCCATGTGTGCCGGGACTGCAAGCAGCGCTCTGGGCAGAGCTACTGAGAGACCGTAGCTGAAGATGTACATTATATTCTCGATGGCGGCGAAGCCCACGGAGACAAAGACTGCGTAAACAACGCCGTCAAACCGGTAATTGAAGTTTGGATTGTTCCAGGTCGACAGTTTCAGAAACAGATACTTTACGCCCTCCTCGACCACGGCGACGACAAGAAAGGCGAGGGTTACGGAGTACAGAGGGCTGCTTGCGTCTATATATTTTTTTAGAAGATCTTCGCCCATGTACTCAAAAATACCGGCGGGTATCGCGGCCAGAATGCCTAAAACAAACAGCTTGAGCAGAAGTCCGGGCGGCTCCTTCTCGACGGCGTCATGCCTGTATATATAGCGGAGCAGGAAATAGGCCGGCAGCAGGGCTGCAATAATGTAGATTAAAACAATAGTCAATCCGGTCACACCTCACATGTAGTGATTGTAACGCGATCCGGCGGAATATGCAAGAAAAAGACGAATCGACATTGGGGCTTCATATATGATTATTCAAAAGACCGAAGATTTATGTGTGCGCTAACAGAGCGGAGCTTTGCGGAAAATGACCCCCCGGGGGGCTTGCTGACGGTTTTTGTATATGGCATAATGTCACAAAGTAGTTCTCTTTATGTGCTTCTTTGTAAAAAAATGCACAATTCTATTTGAAAAGGGGATCAAAATGAAAGTAAAAAAATCAATACTAACATCTCTATTATCAGCGGCAATACTTATGGCGGCCCTTGCAGGTTGCGGAGAGGGCAAAACCAAGCCCACAGACCCTGCGTCTGCTGCAAACGCGGAGACTGCGAAGGACACTGTAGTCATCGCGATTTCGTCGGAACCCTCGTCTCTTGACCCCTGTATCGGCTGGGGACATGGGACTACTCCTCTTATACAGAGTACCTTGGTCGAATACAAGCAGGACATGACCTTTGTAAACGATCTGGCGACGGACTATTCGGTCAGCGAAGACGGGTTGAGCTGGACGTTCAAGATCCGGGATGATGTCAAGTTTACCGACGGAGAGCCGCTTACAGCTTCCGACGTCGCTTTTACATTTAACACGGCAAAGAAAAGCCAGTCGTCTCTTGACCTCACGTTTATGGACAAAGCGGAAGCTACGGCCGATGATACGGTGGTTTTCACGCTCGACAGGCCCACGTCTACGTTCCTGAATACCATAGCGACAACGGGAATTGTACCTGAGCATGCTTACGGCGACAGCTACGGTACACAGCCGATAGGCTCCGGTCCCTTCGTATTTGTCCAGTGGAATAAGGGCGAGCAGCTCATGCTGAAAGCCAACGAAGACTATTATGGAAAGATTCCTGAGATAAAAAATGTCACTTTAGTTTTCATGGAGGAGGACGCGGCGTTCGCGGCGGTAAAATCCGGACAGGTGGACGTGGCTCTGACCTCCGCAACTCTTGCGACGGAGGACATAAGCGGCTACAACCTGAAGGTGGTATCTTCTCTCGACAACAGAGGTTTGACGATGCCTGTGATGCCAAATGAGGGCAAGAAGACCGAGAGTGGGTATCCCTACGGAAACGATGTCACATGTAATCTTGAGATACGCCAGGCGCTCGCCTATGGTTTTGACAGGGACCAGATCGCCAAAGAGGCGCTGAACGGATTTGCAACTCACGCCTATTCTGAAAACGACGGTATGCCCTGGAATAACCCCGATGTCAAAATCGACACCGATGTCGAATATGCGAAGAAGCTCCTCTCCGATAACGGATGGACAGACGGCGACGGCGACGGCATAGTTGAAAAGGATGGACTTAAAGCGGAGTTTACCTGTATATATCCCAGCGGCGACTCGTTCCGTCAGGCGTTGGCGATGGCGGCGGCCGCTCAGGCAAAGGAGATCGGAATAAGCATAGTTGTCGAGGGCACGAGCTGGGACGATATTTCCAAACGCATGTTCTCAGAAGCGGTGCTGATGGGCTGGGGCTCGTCCAACCCGTACACCAGCTATTGCCTGTACCACTCGGACAACATGCTAAAGGACGACTACTATAATCCCGAGGGCTACTCAAATCCTGCTGTCGACAAATACCTTGACGCCGCAATGAAAGCCCTTAGCCCTGACGATGCGAACAAAAACTGGAAGAAGGCTCAGTGGGACGGCTCGACAGGTACTGCTATGAAGGGCGACTGCCCGTGGGTATGGCTTGTAAACATGCAGCATCTGTATTATGTCCGTGACGGACTTGATATCGGCGAGCAGCAGCTCCACGCGCACGGGGCCTCTATGCCGCTTATTCAGAACCTGAAGGACTGGATTTGGAAATAACTCAGAGATTACAGACGGGAGCGCGGCGCTGCTGCGCTCCCGTTTGAGTAAAAAGGAGCAGATATGATCGTAAAACGGATTACAAATGTCTTTTTCAGATATGCTCTCCGGGTCATCACTCTGTTGTTTGCGGTCAGCGTGATCGGGTTTACCCTTGTAAGCCTGTCGCCGGTCGACCCAGTGCAGCAATATGTTCTGAGCGTGGGAAGCGTAAGCCCGGAGCAGAGAGCGGAGTTGGAGGACTACTGGGGGCTTAACGATCCTCCTGTGGAGAGATTTGAAAACTGCTTGAGTGCAATTCTTCACGGAGATTTTGGGACATCTCTTTTGTACAGACGCCCTGTGATAGACGTGATAAGAGAGAAATTTGCCAATACATTTGCGCTGATGCTCTGCGCCTGGGTTTTCTCAGGGGTCATAGGGTTTATTCTCGGATGTGTAATGGGGGCAAACAGAGATAGAGCGGCAGATAAGATTTTAAAAAGGATATGCCTGCTCCTCTGCTCTGTTCCCACATTTTGGCTGGGCCTGCTCCTGCTGCTTCTGTTTTCGGTGTGGCTGGGGTGGTTTCCGATAGGCTTCAGTTCTCCGATCGGGGTAATGAACAGCGATGTAACAATATGGCAGCAGATACACCATCTCATACTTCCGGCTCTGACGCTCAGCCTTTTGTCCTTTGCAAATGTAGCGCTGCACACAAGACAGAAACTCATTGATGTTCTTGAGAGCGACTATGTGCTGTTTGCCAAAGCAAGGGGTGAGAGCAAGCGGCAGATAATGAAGCGTCACGGCTACCGCAATATAATAATGCCTGCGCTAACGCTGCAGTTCGCATCATTTGCAGAGCTGTTCGGAGGTTCGGTACTAGCGGAAAATGTGTTTTCATACCCCGGGCTCGGCTCGGCCGTCTCTGCGGCAGGACTGAACTCTGATGTACCGCTTCTACTTGGCATCACTCTTTTTTCCGCTTTATTTGTCTTCACGGGAAACATGATTGCAAATCTGCTTTACGGGGCAATAGATCCACAGATCAAGGAGAGCTATGCCAATGAATGAACTGACAGTACAAAATAGTTCTGTTTTTCATGGAAAACGAATAAACAGAAGGACAAAAACAGTGATTTTAATTATCCTGATCTCGGCCATTATTGCGTCCGCTCTGCTGGCGGGCGTGCTTATAAGTGACGAAGCCGTTGCCGCCGATTTTACAAACGCAAAGCAGAAGCCGTCCTTTGAGCACCTGTTTGGTACCGACTGGCTGGGCAGGGATCTGTTTGCCCGTACAATGAAAGGGCTGAGCATCAGCATTGTAGTCGGCGTTGTTGCCTCTTTGATAAGTGCGGTAATCGCTGTACTGGTCGGGATAGCCGCTGCAACAGGCTCGAAAACGCTCGACGGCTTTATAAATTGGCTTATTGACCTTGTAATGGGCGTTCCGCACCTTGTTCTCATTATCCTAATTTCTTTTGCGTGCGGCAGGGGACTTAAGGGGCTTCTGGCCGGAATAGCCATAACGCACTGGACAAGCCTCGCCCGTTTGATACGCGCCGAGGTGCTGCAGCTCAGGTCGGAGCAGTACATAGCCGTCTCTAGAAAGCTGGGTAAAAGCAATGGCTGGATTCTGATAAACCATATATTGCCCCATATGATACCGCAGTTTGTTGTAGGGCTTGTACTCATGTTTCCTCATGCTATCCTGCACGAGGCGTCGATCTCTTTTCTTGGCTATGGTCTGCCCCCTGAGCAGCCGGCAATTGGAATAATCCTGTCGGAAAGTATGAAGTATCTCTCCTCAGGTATGTGGTGGCTGGCTTTCTTCCCGGGGCTGACGCTGGTTATAATAGTAATCCTGTTTGACCGCTTGGGAGATAATCTGAAAATGCTTATCGACCCGTACAGCGCACAGGAGTGAGGTGCATATATGGTTTGTAAACACGAACATCTGCTGGATGTGCAGAACTTGTCTGTATCATTCAAAATGTACGACAGAGGACTGGTACAGAAGGAACTGAAAGTTATTTCCGACCTGAGCGTCTCTGTCGATAGGGGAGAGATCCTTGCGGTAGTGGGTTCTAGCGGGTCGGGAAAGAGCTTGCTCGCACACGCTATTATGGGCATACTGCCGGAAAACGCAGCCATACAAGGTGCGATGAAGTATCAGGGGGAGGATATGACGCCTGAGTATCAGGAGAAGCTGCGCGGCAGGCAGATAGCGCTTGTACCGCAGTCGGTCACATATCTTGACCCGCTGATGCGGGTGGAAAAGCAGGTTTTGGGAGCCGGAAAGGACGCAAAGAAGAAAATTCCGGCCCTGAAAGGCATTTTTAACAGGCTGGAGTTGGACGAGTCTGTCGGAAAGCAGTATCCATACCAGCTCTCAGGCGGCATGGCGAGAAGGGTGCTTGTTTCAACAGCCGTAATAGGAGACGCCGAGCTTGTCATCGCGGATGAGCCGACGCCCGGTATGCAGACGGGTCAGGCGATCGAGGCGCTTCGGATTTTCAGAGAGCTTGCCGATGAGGGAAAGGGTGTCCTGCTCATAACCCATGACATCGACCTCGCTCTCAATTTTGCGGATAAAATTGCGGTGTTCTATGCCGGAACAACTCTTGAGCTGGCCTCCTCCGGGGACTTTCTGAGCGGGGAGGAGTCTCTCCGCCATCCATATAGCAAGGCGCTTTGGCGGGCCATGCCCCAGAACGGTTTTGAACCGCTTGATGGCTTTCAGCCCTTTTCGGGGAGCCTTCCATCGGGCTGCCTGTTCTCGCCGAGATGCTCAATGTGTGAGAAGCAATGCAGACAGAAAATACCTGAAATGAGAGAGCTGCGCGGTGGATTTGTGAGGTGCTTTCATGCGACTTGAGGCTAAAAATATATCCTTTAAATACAGCAGCAATGGCAAAAGCATACTAAAAGATGTCAGTATGCATATTGACGAAGGCGAGAGAGTTGGTATAGTCGGACCGAGCGGGTATGGAAAGAGCACGCTTGCAAAGCTCATGGCGGGATATCTGACACCCATGTCCGGATCGGTGCTGCTGGACGGC
Source organism: Clostridiales bacterium (assembly GCA_012729875.1). Classification (GTDB taxonomy): domain Bacteria; phylum Bacillota; class Clostridia; order Oscillospirales; family Oscillospiraceae; genus UBA2658. The sequence continues at coordinate 5,782 of JAAYCC010000163.1, forward strand.
AAGCCGCTCCGCGGCAAAGGAGTATGTCCCGTGCAACTGATCTACCAGCACCCTGAAAAAGCAATAAACCCGAGATGGAAAATGGGCCGTGTACTCGAAGAATCGGGCTTTATGAATGAGGAGCTGCTCAGCAGACTGGGGATAGAAAAGCAATGGCTTACAAGATTTCCCAGAGAGCTGTCGGGCGGAGAGCTCCAACGCTTTTGTGTCGCGAGGTCGCTGTTTGAAGGGACAAGGTTCCTGATAGCTGATGAGATGAGCACAATGCTGGACGTCATTACTCAGGCGCAGCTTTGGAACGTCGTTCTCAATGAAGCCGAAAAAAGAAACATGGGGCTGATTGTGGTCACGCACAATCAGCATCTGGCAGAGAGGGTCTGTACACGAATAATAGATCTGAGTCTGATAAACAATGAGGTACACAGCCAGTCGGAAATAGCGGAGGTCTGTCTGTAGTTGTAAAGCCTTAAAAATTAAAGAGGCGTCCCCTAGCCGTTACGGCTAGGGGACGCCTCTTTTCAGATTTCCTTTTCGTCTGATTTACTAGTATCAAGTATCAGTCTGTTCACATATCTTACACCATTTCAATCCACAGCATAGAGCTGACATATTATTATTAGCATCTGGTGCTTGAAAAAATTGCCGAATATGTTCCATATTTTTTTAGTCACATTCGGTGTAAGATACGTGAATAAATTTTTTCAATAATACATAGATTTTATTGAAAGGAGGTTAACGATATGATGATTCGCGCCCCCCCGGGTACATAAAAGTATTTTTACAAAAGGCAGCAGAGCTCCCGTTTGATCTCAAGAGGACTGCGGGAATGCCCATGCAAGAATATGCTATGCTGAAATATTTGTAATAATCCCCTTGCTTACTATAATTAGGGCAGACAAAGGGACTAAAACGGCAATACAGGCAAGGAAGAAAAAGCATAAAAAGTACCCGCAAACCACTGTTTTATCAATGATTTGCGGGCTTTTATTGCCTAAATGTTAGGCGTTATTTTGGTCGGAGTGTCGGGATTCGAACCCGAGGTCTCTTGGTCCCGAACCAAGCGCGA
>JAAYCC010000164.1 GCA_012729875.1 Clostridiales bacterium
TATTCATAGCTCCTGTCAAACAGAAGCTGCATACCCAGGCATATTCCCAAAAGGGGCTTTCCGCTCTTCGCCTCGGCTTTTATCAGCTCGCCCAGTCCGCCTGCGTACAGCTTTTCCGCCGCATCGCCGAACGCTCCCACGCCTGGCAGAATGATCCTGTCAGCATTTTTAATGATGTCCACGTCTCCGCTTACGCAGACCTCGGCCCCGATATAGGAAAGTGAGCTCTTGAGCGAAAACAGATTGCCGACTCCGTAGTCAATGATAACCGTCATCTACAAAACTCCCTTGCTGGAGGGGACGGAAGTGCTGTCGGGATCAAGTGAGCTCGCCTTGCGCAGCACACGTGCAAAGGCCTTGAAAACGCCCTCTAATATATGGTGGCTATTCTCACCAGCAAGCTGGCGAATGTGCAGTGTCACCCCCGACGTGCGTGTAAAAGCGTAAAAAAACTCCTTTACAAGCTCAGTGTCAAAGTCCCCGACTTTTTCAGCGGGCGGCCTGACCTCATAGGCCAGGTATGCGCGCCCGGAGATATCGACCGAACACATAATCAGAGCTTCATCCATCGGGAGAATAACATCTCCATATCGGACAATTCCGGCCTTGTCGCCGAGCGCCTCCGCAAAGGCCAGACCCAGACAGATCCCAATGTCCTCGGTGCTGTGGTGGTAGTCCACATATACATCACCCTTACAGGAGAGCTTGAGCCCAAACCGACCGTGAGTCGCAAACAAAATCAGCATATGATCCAGAAATCCACAGCCGGTATCAACAGAGATGTCTCCGCCGTCCAGAGACAGTTTAAGGCTGATATCGGTCTCTTTTGTCGTCCTGATAATATCGGAACTACGCATTATTCAGCATCTCCTTTACAGCGGAAATCAAAGCGTCCATCTGTTCTCTTGTACCTATTGTAATTCGCACAAATCGGTCTATCCTCGGTCTGTTGAAGTATCGTACCAGTATCCCGCGCTCGCGAAGCCCTGCATAGAGTTCCGCTCCACTTAGTTTAGCTGTACTTGCAAAGAGGAAATTGGCCTTTGAGTCGAGCACCTCAAAGCCTAATTCTCTCAGCTCCGATGTCGTGTATTCTCTATTGTGGATAATTTTGAAAATATTGTTATCGTAATACGACTGGTTGTTGATTGCCGCAACTCCGGCTGCCAAAGCCAGCCTGTCTACATTAAACGGGTTGGTTGAGTAGCGCAGTTTTTCAAGATCGCCTATAAGCGGCTTACAGCCCACCGCAAAGCCAAGTCTGCCGCCTGCGAATGAGCGGGATTTTGAATAGGTCTGAATGACAAGCAGGTTGTCGTACTTTTTTGTCAGCTGGACACAGCTCTCCCCGCCGAAGTCCACATAGGCCTCGTCTATTACAACCACGTTATCCGGGTTGGCTTTAACTATATCCTCAATTTCCCCGGCAGACAGACACAGCCCAGTGGGGGCGTTTGGGTTTGCGATAAATATTGTGGTCCCGAGATCAAAGTAATCCTCCGGCGCAATCGAGAAATCCTCACGCAATGGAATCTCGTTTTTCTCAATACCGTACAGGTCGGCATACACAGAGTAGAAGCCATAGCTGATGTCCGGATAGGATACCGGAATGTTTTTATCGCAGAACGCCATAAATGCAAATGAGAGAATCTCATCGGAGCCGTTGCCTACAAAAGTATTCTCCGATCCCACACCCAGATAATCCGCCAGCGTTCTTTTGAGCTCCCCGCACTCGGGGTCGCTGTAGAGTCTTAAATTCGCGATCTCCCCTGCGTTCAGCGCCTCAAACACAGCCGGCGCGGGCGGGTAGGGCGACTCGTTTGTGTTTAGCTTAATATAGCTAAAGTCCCTTGGCTGTTCCCCGGGGACATAGGCGATAAGCTTAGAAAATCGCTCGCTCATAAACTTGCTCATTTTTGTGACCGGCCTTCTTCGCTGTTTGATCTGCTAAGAGCGCTTTTAGCGTGTCCCGACAGCCCCTCCGCCTCCGCGAAAAAGGCTATCCTGTCCGCAACCGCGTTCAGAGCACTGCGGGAGTAGTACATATATGACATCTTCTTGACAAAATCATCCACGGAAAGCGGACTTGAAAACCTCGCTCTTCCGCCCGTGGGGAGTGTGTGGTTCGTTCCGGCAAAGTAGTCGCCCAATGCCTCGGGACAGTTCCTGCCCA
>JAAYCC010000022.1 GCA_012729875.1 Clostridiales bacterium
CCCGTGGTTCACGACCACTATTCCGTTGTGACTGTAAGGCTCTGCGGGGACGGCCAGCCGAAGGTCAGGGCGCTGCTGTACTGCTATGATGAGACCCTGCCCGACCTCCGTCCGGGCGATTATGTGAACGTCAGAGTAAACGCAAGAAATGCGGCGGAACGCTACGGAAGGCCCTGGGACAGATACACGGCGGACAATATATACCTCATCTGCTATGCCAAAAGTGAGATATTGGTCACCGGGAGGAGCGCTGCGGCGTTTCTGTATTTCCCTCAGTCAATATCCAGACGTATGGCGGAGATTCTGAGCGGGATTTTTTCCGAAAAAACCTCGCCCTTTGTCACAGCCCTGACCACCGGCGACAAAACGGGGCTGTATGCCGACGAGCAGTTGTATGCGGATCTGGGCTCGGCAGGGATACTCCACGTTGTGGCGATCTCGGGCATGCATGTAGCGTTTCTCGTGGGATTTCTGCATTTAGTCCTGCGTAGACGCCGCCTTGCCGCAATTATAGGTATACCGCTTGTCTGGGTTTTCGCTTTCTCGGCGGGAGCGGCGCCGTCTGTTCTGCGTGCGGCGTTCATGCAGACTATGGTGCTCTCTGCACCTCTGCTGAAGCGAGAAAATGACTCTGTCACATCGCTTTCAGCCGCCCTTATGCTCCTGCTTCTCATAAACCCCGACGCCTGCGCGTCCGTGGGGCTGCAGCTCTCCTTCGCGTCGATGCTGGGCATAATGCTTCTGACCCCGAGGATAAACGGGCTATTTATCGGAAAGGTGAGAGGGCGGAAAAATAAACTCGGTGGCATGAATGGTTTACATAAGAATATAAACAAGCTGAGATACGCAGTGATCGCGGCTTTTTCCTCATCTGTCGGTGCGCTGGTGTTTTCAACTCCGCTTATCGCCCTGCATTTTGGCTATGTGCCTCTGTACTCAGTGTTTGTCAACATACTGGTTTTCTGGGCCGTTTCCGCGGCGTTCGTACTCGGTATGATCTCCGCTCTGCTGGGTATGGTCTGGCTTCCTTTGGGAACAGCAGTGGCGATGATTACCGAACTGCCGATAAGGTACATTGTTCTTGTCGCAAGACTTGCTGCGAATCTGCCATACTCCGTATTATGTACGGAGAACAACCTTATAGCATGGTGGCTCATGTTTGTATACGCTGAATTCGGGCTGTTTTGGTTCTTTGGCAGGCGCGGGAAATTCAGACCGATATTGCCGACGGCTGTCGCTGTCTGTACTCTCTGCTCTCTTGTTATCTTTATTGAACTTGATACGCGCTCGTCCCCGGCGGAGCTCACCGCGGTGGATGTCGGGCAGGGGCAGAGCATAATTCTGACCGAGGGCTGCAGCACCATTGTCGTCGACTGCGGCGGAGGGGGCAAGACCAGAAATGCGGGCGAGATAACGGCCTCAAGACTGCTCAGCCGCGGACGCAGGAGTATAGACGTTTTGGCCCTGACCCATTTTGACCGTGACCATGTGGGCGGTGTTATCAGACTCATGTGCCGTGTGGATGTGGGCTGTCTTGTTATCCCCGACTCGGACAGAGAACTGTGCGGCGAGATAGTTGATTTTGCGGAAAGCCATGGAACGAAAGTTTACATAATTTCTGAGGATACCGAGTTTTCGGCGGGGGAGCTCACTCTGACAGCCTTTGCGCCCGTCAGTTTGGCAAAGCCGGAACTGATTTTTCTCGGCAATTTTGCGGAATGTGATATACTTATAACGGGAGACGCGGATGAGGAGATAGAAAAGCGCTTTCTCATGCGGTATACCCTGCCCGACACGGAGATATATATAGCAGGGCACCACGGCTCGAAATACTCTGGCTGTACCTCCCTGCTGGAGGCAGCGAGGGCCGAAACCGCTATAATATCCTGCGGCTACAACAGCTACGGGCATCCGACTGCCGAGGCGCTTTCAAGGATCGAGGCGGCGGGTATGGATATACTCAGGACAGACGTTTTGGGCGATATTAAAATTGCCCTTGGAGAGTAGATATGGCAACTGGCAGAAAAACCGAAAAAACTGATTACGGCGAACTGCTGCGCGAGCTTAAAGGGGCGGGGCCTCTGCCCCTCTATATGCTCTGGGGCGAGGAGGACTATCTGCGTGAGAGCTTCTTCGAGGAGATAAAAAGACTCTGTCTCGAGGGCGGAGGGGAGGACTTCAACTACCACAGGCTCAGCGGAGCGCCGCTGGATGTACAGGCGCTCAGCGAGGCTGTTGACGCCGTACCCTTTATGGGCGGGCGCAGCCTAGTGGAGGTGCGCGGTTTTGAGGTCAACTCCTGCCGCGACGAGGCCGCGGAACGGCTTAAGGAAATAGTTTCGGATATTCCCGACTGTGTAACAGTAGTGTTTATTTTGCCCACGGACACAGCTCCGGATGGGCGCCTTGCGCTGCCTAAGTACCTGAAAAAGCAGGCGAGGGCGATTGAATTTACGACCCAGTCCCACAAGCTCCTGATAAACTGGATAGGCAAACGCTTTGCCGCCCGCGGTAAAAATATCGGGCCTTCCGAGTGCGAGCGTCTGATATTCCTCTCCGGCGAGCGTATGACCGGACTTGTGCAGGAGATCGAGAAAATAGCCGCCTACGAAAAGAGCGGGGAGATAAGCGCCGAAACCATCGACAAGGTGGCGCACCACATCCCTGAAGCCCGCGTATTCGAGATGACTGACGCGATAGCGGCCCGGAAATTCGACGATGCGGCGCAAGCTTTGGCAGAGCTTATGCAGACAGGCGAGCACCCGATAAAAACTTTGGCTATGATAGGTATGCAGATGCGCAGGCTCTATGCCGCGCGCCTTGCCCTGGACAGAGATCTCGGCAGGGACTATGTCATGGACGTCTGCGGGATAAAATACCCCTACCATGCCGACAGCCTTATGCGCTCTGCGCGGGGCTTTACTCCGGATCAGCTCAGGTATGCCGTCAGTCTCTGTGCAGAGGCCGACTACAGAATGAAGAGCTCCTCAGAGGACGACAGGGAGGTCTTGAAGGATCTGTTTCTCAGAATAGCGGCAGGGGGGACGTTATGATAAAGGTTTCTGAGGTGATAGTGGTCGAAGGCCGCTACGACAAAAACACCCTCAGCCAGATAGTTGACGCCACAATAATAGAAACCGGCGGTTTTTCTATTTTTTCAGACCCTGAAAAGCTGGAGCTTCTTCGGAAAATAGCCGAAAGACGCGGCCTGATTGTGATGACAGACAGCGACGGCGCGGGTTTTGTCATACGAAACTATCTCAAGGGCGCTATTGACCCGAAGTATATAAAGCACGCCTACATTCCCGACATCGAGGGCAAAGAACGCCGTAAGTCCGCTCCGTCCGGTGAGGGCAAGCTGGGTGTGGAGGGTATGAGCAGACAGGTAATTCTGGATGCGCTGACCAGAACAGGGGCCACCATGGGCGACAATGTCCCCAAGAAGTCGGGAGAGCCGATATGCAAGGCCGATATGTTTGCGCTCGGGCTGTCGGGAGGCGAGGGCAGCCGTGAAAGAAGGCTCAGGCTTACAAAAAAACTCGGGCTGCCGCAAAAGCTCTCTCCCAACGCCCTGATGGATGTGCTGAACGTTCTATACACAAAGCAGGAGCTCCGCGAAGTTCTGGAAGCCCTGTGAAAGCAGACGAACCCGCTTTTGTACCTTGCGGGTTCGTTTACTTTTTTTAACATAAAGCGATATTTACTACATCTTGTCGTTGAAAATGCAGAAAATCCGGTGTTTACACAGATAAATGTGGCACACGACGGTGTAGTGTGGTAAAATACATTCCAGTATATACTCCCGTTGAAATACAAAAATAGTTTTTGAGGTGTATAGTATGAGATGTCCGTTTTGCGGTTACGCGGAAAGCAAGGTGATCGACTCCCGTCCTGCGGAGGAGGGCGCGACTATTCGCCGCCGCCGAGAGTGTCTCTCCTGCCAAAAGAGATTTACCACCTATGAGATCATGGAGCGTCTGCCGCTGGTCGTGGCCAAGCGTGACGGCAGCCGTCAGACCTTTGACAAGATCAAGATTATGAACGGGATGCTCCGCGCCTGCGAGAAGCGGCCCGTATCGCTTCAGGCCCTTGAGCAGATAGCCGATGACATTGAGCAGGAACTCCAGAACTCTCTCAAGCGCGAGGTCACTACCACCGAGATAGGCGAGATGGTCATGAAGCGTCTTAAGGACATTGATGAGGTGGCATATGTCCGCTTCGCTTCGGTCTACCGTCAGTTTAAGGACGTAAACACCTTCCTTGACGAGCTCAATAAGCTCATCGGAGATAAAAAGGGCTAGAGTACAGACTCAAAGCTCGGCAGCTCCATCTCCAGCAGTCCCCGCAGCCTTTCTCGGAGCGCTTCAAAAAGGACAGGAGAGGCATCGCCGCCCTGAAGCTCCGAGCGCAGGTCGCTGAAGGCCTCGCTCACAGCCACCACCTCGTCGTGGCGCAGCATGATATGGGCATAGCGGTCATGTGACTGCCACTCCGCATAGGCGTTTTCGAGGGTCTCGGAGGCGCTGTCCGTATCGCCGGAGAGCATCTGCTCCGATGCGCTGTCGATCTGCTCCATTAGATAGTCGGTGGTGCGCTCGATATATCCGATGTTAATAAATGCGGCTATTGGTATCAATATCAGTATTGCAGCCGCGACCAGCTCTTTTGTCATTTCTTTCTCTCCTTTTCGGCGAAGTAGATGTTGCCCTGCGTGTCCACAGTCATATAGTAGACATCGGACACGCCCCGGACCTTGCGGCGCTTGAGCTCCGCCTTGAGCCAGTTTTCATCCCTGCCCGTAAGACGCAGGTTCCGGTCCAGCAGGTGTCCGTTGTTGATTACGATTATAGGGTAAGTGGTATTGGGAGCCTCAAGCCCCAATTGACTTGGGCTTACGGGGCGTTCTGCCGGATACTGTACGACATTCAGCTTACCATCGGTCTCCAGTACGGCATACTGTATGGTGCTGATGTCCAGAATACCCTGGTTTCGCAGTTCCTCTGCAAGCTCATCCAGTGTGAAGCGGTTTTTCAGCATCTGCTGTTGGTCAATTTTACCGTTGGAGACTAAAATACTGGGTTTTCCGCATATAATTGCTCTTGCACGGGTACTTTTTAAGACTATTCCGGCGATAATAATTTCACAGCAAAGCAGGATGATTATCGGCATGATGCCGTTCATCAGCGGAACGCTGATGTCCTGCAACGGGTGTGCCGCGAAATTAGAAATAAGCACCGCCACCACGAGCTCGGAGATCTCCAGTTCGCCCAACTGGCGCTTTCCCATAAGACGCATGGCCAGCAGGAGTGTCAAAAAGACGATCATTGTTCTCAGATATACTATTATCAGACATATCACCTCACACAGATACTAATAGATAGAATTTCCCAATCGGATGCGGATTATGAACCGCTTTTATTTTCAATTCCCAATATTTTTCGGAGGTAATATATATGGCAGACAACAGACGTCCAGACAGCATGGAACGCATAGAAACTCAGGAACAGGCAGAAGTATTCGTTGCAGCGCAGCTTGATGCCCTCCGCGCACAGGTCGGCGACAAAAAAGTGCTGTTGGCGCTGTCCGGAGGCGTAGATTCCTCCGTCGTGGCGGCGTTGCTCATTAAGGCTATCGGCAAAAACCTGCAGTGCGTACACGTCAATCACGGACTTATGCGCAAGGGGGAAAGCGAACAGGTAGTTGAAGTATTCCGTAACCAGATGGGCGCAAATCTTGTCTATGTGGATGCGACAGACCGCTTTCTGGACAAGCTCGCCGGTGTTCAGGAGCCTGAACAGAAACGAAAGATAATTGGCGGGGAATTCATTCGCGTATTCGAGGAGGAAGCCCGCAAATTCGAGGGCATTGAATATCTGGCTCAGGGCACGATTTATCCCGATATAATTGAAAGCGGGCCTGTAAAGGCGCACCACAATGTCGGAGGTCTGCCGGAGGATATGAGGTTTGAACTTGTGGAACCGGTCAAGTTCCTCTATAAGGATGAGGTGCGAGTGGTAGGCAAGACGCTTGGCCTTCCGGACTCCATGGTGTACAGACAGCCTTTCCCGGGGCCGGGGCTTGGGGTGCGCTGCCTTGGAGCGATTACCAGGGACAGGCTCCATTCTCTACGCGAGGCGGACGCCGTTCTACGCGACGAGTTTAATAAGGCCGGGCTAAACGAAAAAGTTTGGCAGTACTTTACCGTGATCCCCGACTTCAAGTCCACAGGTGTGCGGGGGGGCAAGCGCAGCTACGATTGGCCTGTAATCATTCGCGCCGTAAACACCAAGGACGCGATGACAGCCACTGTGGAGGAAATTCCATGGCCGCTGCTGCACAGTATAACCGACAGGATATTGGAGGAAGTGCCGGGCGTCTCTCGCGTACTCTATGATCTAAG
>JAAYCC010000165.1 GCA_012729875.1 Clostridiales bacterium
ATCATCTCGTTTACGCGGGCGGACAATAACATTATCCAGAATATGAGCGATCTCAATTTTTATGTTTTTGCGGATGAAATCGACTATGAAGGGATAGATGTTACATCCAGGTGCGGTATGATTGCGATAATGGAAACCTTGATGTATAAACGACTTACAAGAAATCAGACAGTTACTTTAGAATGACAGAATATGAAAAGATGGCGTAGTGTTAATGAAAATGTAACACCACGCCATCTTTTCATACGCCGTTTCATATTATCCCCTAACGATTGACAGCCGAAGGAAATAATAGTAAGCTTTAGCTAAAAAGACGGGAAAACGAAATATCAAGTCGAACAAATGTGCATTATACACAAAAGAGGGCCCGACGTTTTTCCAGAGCAAAGCAATCTTATGGCCAGAGATTGTGTTTTATGAACTGTTAGCATTATTTGTAAACCGGTTTTACTAATGTGCAGAGGATAATGGGAAATAATTAATAAGTGAAGTCCAAAACTCAAGGAAGAAAGATACCAAAACGAAAGGATGAGAAAAATGGCAAAAAGAATTGACAGCACGCCCAAAAAAGACGGTTACCGTATGCCCGGAGAGTTTGAACCCCAGAGGCAGATATGGATGATCTGGCCGGAGCGCCCGGACAACTGGAGGAATGGCGCAAAGCCCGCTCAGAGAGCATTTGCAAATGTTGCCATTGCCATAAGCCAATTTGAGCCTGTTACAATGGTGGCATCCAGAGAACAGTATGCAAACTGCCGAAATATGCTCCCGCCTGAGATCCGTGTTGTTGAAATGTCCAACGACGATGCGTGGATGCGCGACTGCGGCCCCACATTTGTTGTAAACGATAAGGGCTGTGTCAGAGGCATAGACTGGGATTTCAATGCGTGGGGCGGCCTTGTTGACGGGCTGTATTTCCCTTGGGCCAACGACGATGCCATTGCACAGAAGGTGTGTGAGATCGAAGGTGTCGACACCTACCGGACGCCGGGCTTTGTTCTGGAGGGGGGCTCCATCCATGTAGACGGTGAAGGTACGCTTATTACAACCGAAATGTGCCTGCTGTCCGAGGGCAGAAACCCTCACATGACAAAGGAACAGATTGAGGAGCAGCTAAAGGAATACCTCAACCTCGAGAAGATCATCTGGATCAAGGACGGAATCGACCCTGAAGAGACGAACGGCCATATTGACGACGTCGCCTGCTTCGTCCGTCCGGGCGAAGCGGCATGTATATGGACCGACGACCCCGCAAACCCGTTCTATGAAGAGGCGCAGGCGGCATACAAGACACTCAGCGAGGCTACCGACGCAAAGGGACGGAAACTCAAGGTCCACAAGCTTTGTCTGACCAAAAAACCGTGTCTGCTGAGCGGCGCTGAGACCATAGACGCTGTTGAAGGCACCCTCCCGCGAGAGGACGGCGAGGTCTGCATAGCGTCCTATATGAACTTTCTAATCGTAAACGGCGGAGTCGTAGTTCCCCAGTATGACGATGAAAATGACAAACTGGCTCTTGAGCAGATCCAGGCCATGTTCCCCGACCGAAAGGTCGTAGGAGTATCCACCAAGGAAGTCGTATTCGGCGGCGGTAACATCCACTGCATTACTCAACAGCAGCCGGCGGGCCGCTGATGCTATTCTGTGCTGCGGCTGGAGAGATAAATATCTTTCCAGCCGCAATGGGAAAAAGTTCCCTGGATATTCTTATGGGCGCGTGGGGGGATGGTACGCATTACCAAAAATAAAATAAAGCCGGGCGTTTTAATTGTCACTATTTTAATACTGATTCTTTTCGCGCTCTGTTTCCACTTTTTAAGTGGTTATTCGCAGCAGATAAATGCTGCGATGGAGGATAGCCCTCAGACGGCTCAGAATGTGACGCAGCAGCGCCAAGTGGCGACAGGCAGAACTCTGGGCTTTATATCGCTAATCCCTGCGATTATCACTATACTTCTTGCATTTACAACCAAAGAGGTGCTTCTTTCCCTCTTCATTGGAGTATTATCCGGGGCATCTATACTTGAGGGAATCAACGGATCGGGCAGTTTTTTCTCACGAATCGGGTCCGTTTTCAACGCTGTATGCGATACAGCCCTACAGATAACAACAGATAGTTTCCGGATGGCTGTTCTGATACTTTGCCTTGCCATAGGAGGCATGGTCGCCGTTATAAATGCAGCCGGGGGCTTTTCGGCTCTCGGCCGTCAAATAACAAAAGGAATCAATACTCCCCGAAAATCTCAGATAATGGCACAGATCATGGGTATATTCCTGTTTTTTGACGACTATGCAAACTCTCTCATAATAGGACCCGTTATGCGCGATATCACGGACAAGCAGGGCGTATCACGTGAAAAGCTTGCCTATATCGTAGACAGTACGGCTGCCCCTGTGGCCGGAATCGCGATCGTCTCAAGCTGGATAGCCGCTGAGCTCTCAGCTATAGAGAGCGGTTTTGAGGTGGCGGGTATTCAGGGCTCGGCTTATGTTCATTTTCTGGGCAGCATCCCTTTCAGCTTTTACAACTTTGCAGCGCTGGCGTTTATGTTTACTCTTTCGCTCACGGGGCGCGAATACGGGCCAATGCTCTCTGCGGAACGCCGTGCAAGGGCAGGTGAGCCGTTAAAAAAGGGAACTAAAACCAGCCGCGAGACCCCGGATACGGAAGCGAATATGGAGGCCGGGAGTATTTGGTCGGTTATCCTGCCCGTTCTTGTGCTGCTAATCTATGCATTTGCAGGATTCTATATAAACGGCATGCAAAATGCTATAGACGCCGGGATGCTCAGCGCTGAAGCAGGTTTTTCCTTCTCTCTTCTCTCAACTGTATTTTCTTATGCCGACACGGTTACGATATTGATGCGGGCCTCTATCCTTGCCTCGCTGGTATCCATCTTGATGGGATCTCTCACAGGAAAAACAAACATTATGGAGGGCATTAACCAATGGATCAAAGGCGCCTCGGATATTTTACTGACGGTTGTTATTCTCGTCCTTGCCTGGAGCCTTTCCGCGATAGTGGGGCAGCTTGGAACCGCCTATTATCTCGTTGATATCGTTACGCTTAATCTGCCGTACTGGCTTCTGCCGATGCTCATTTTTATTGTCTGCTGCTTTATATCCTTTGCGGCCGGCAGCTTTGGATGCATGGTCATCGTTATGCCCATTGCAGTGCCTATAGCGTATCAGACGGCGCTTTTGGGCGGTATAGGATACGGCGAACAGCTTCTTTTTGCATGTATTGCGGCTGTCCTGTCCGGCTCCATTTTCGGCGATCACTGCAGCCCCGTGACAGACACTACTATACTTTCATCGATAGGAGCGGGCTGCGACAATATCGATCACGTCAGGACCCAGCTGCCCTATGCATTAACGTCTGCGGCAATTGCGGCGCTTTTCGGATACCTGCCCGCGGGACTGGGCGTTTCTCCTGCAATATCAATACCGGCATTGATAATTGCGGGGATTGTAATAATACGTGTTGCAGGCAAAAAGGTTTCTATTGAAGACTTTGAACCATCCACCGTGTAAATTAAAAGAGGAAAAAACACATAATAGTAAAAAACTAATTAATCATTATGGAGGTGCCGTATGGCAGAACTAAGAAACTTTATCGACACACAGGATTTTACAAAGCAGGAGCTTCTCGACATTATCGATCTGTCATTGAAAATCAAGGACTGCATAAAGGTTGGTTATTTCCCGCCTCTCATGCGCCGTAAGACTCTCGGCATGATATTCCAGCAGTCCTCCACAAGGACCCGCGTCTCCTTTGAGACAGCCATGGAGCAGCTTGGCGGGCACGCACAGTACCTCGGACCTGGCATGATTCAGCTCGGCGGACATGAGACGATAGGGGATACCGGAAAGGTGCTGTCCAAGCTTGTCAACATCTTAATGGCGCGCGTTATCGAACACAAGACGGTTGTCGATCTTGCAGAGGCCTGCACTATCCCGGTTCTAAACGGAATGAGCGACTACAATCATCCGACCCAGGAAATAGGCGATATGTGCACAATAGTTGAAAACCTGCCCCGCGGCAGGAAGCTTGAGGACTGCAAAGTCGTATTCGTCGGAGACGGAACTCAGGTGTGCGCTTCTTTAGGAATGATTACGACCCATCTGGGAATGCATTTTGTGCACTACGGACCCAAGGGTCACCAGCTCAATGATACCCACAAGGCTATCATGGAAAAGAATGTCAAGGAATACGGGGGATCGTGGGAGGTCACCGATGACCGCAATGCGGTAAAGGGCGCGGATTTCATATACACCGATGTGTGGTACGGACTGTATGAGAGCGAAATGCCCAAGGAGGAACGTATACGTGTGTTCCATGACTATCAGGTCAACAGGGAGCTCATGCAGCTCGGCAATCTGGGATGCAAGTTTATGCACTGCCTGCCCGCAACCCGCGGCGAGGACGTGACCGACGAGGTCGCTGATTCGGACAGCTCGCTGTGCTGGGAAGAAGCCGGAAACCGCCTTACCGCTATGCGCGGTCTGCTGGTCTACTTTACCCGTTACCAGAAGGAGGGCTCCGAAGCTGCAAAGCAGGCGGCAAAGGAGGAACTCGAAGCCTTCATGGCCGAAAAATGTCTGATGTGATAATACGAAAGGTAAAGATATGTCGAGAATAGTAATCGCGCTGGGCGGAAACGCCCTTGGAAACACAGCGGAGGAACAGAGAAAGAAAATAGACGCAGCCGCTCCGTCTCTGATAGGTCTAATTAAGCAGGGCCATGAAATTATCATCAGTCACGGGAACGGGCCGCAGGTCGGTATGATAAAACTTGGCCTGGATACCGCTTCAAATGTCACAGACAAGGTATCGAACTTTCCGCTCCCGGAATGCACAGCTATGAGTCAGGGATATATAGGCTACCATCTTCAGAACGGAATTCTCCGTGAGCTGCGAAAAGAGGGGATGCCGTGGTACGTTGCTACAATAGTATCACAAATCCAGGTTGATCCGGATGACCCGGCGTTCAAGAATCCTACAAAGCCGATTGGGGCGTTTTACAGTGAGGAAGAGGCTGGGAGAATAATGGCAGAAAACCCGGGGATGGTCTTCAAAGAGGATGCGGGACGCGGCTGGAGGCAGATGGTTCCTTCTCCGAGACCCATTGATATTGTCGAAAAAGACAGTATTCTCAACCTTCTTGACCATGAGTTTATCGTCATAGCCTGCGGCGGCGGCGGAATACCGGTCATCAAGAGAGATGACGGCGACTACGAGGGCGTTCCCGCTGTAATTGATAAGGATTTCGCTTCCGCAAAGCTTGCAGAAATCTGCAATGCGGATTATCTGTTTATTCTCACGGCAGTGGACAGGGTTGCCATTAACTTTGGGAAACCCAATCAGGAGGAGTTGACGGAAATTTCCGTTGAAAAGGCAAAGGAATTAGCCGCCGAAGGGCATTTCGCCCCCGGAAGCATGCTGCCAAAGGTACAGGCTGCTGTCAGCTTTGCTGAGTCCAAGCCCGGAAGGCGCGCTGTCATAGCATCCCTTGAGAAAGCGCCGCTCGCCATGAAAGGCGAGAGCGGAACTTTTATCTCAATGTGATTTTCGTATATACAGGCGCATTCCCCGCAACGCCTGATAAAAGAGGAGGATTATTTATGGAGAACAAGCAAGTCAGTCTGGTAAAGAGTATACTGTTTACAATTTGCAGTATTCTTGTTCTGGACTCGTTCGTATCCCCCGCAATCATCGGTGTGTCCTCGATCACTATATGGGTAATTACTGCAATTGTATTCTTTATTCCATATGGTCTCATCAGTGCGGAACTGGGGGCAGCTTACCCCGATGATGGCGGAATTGCAAGTTGGGTAACCCGCGCATTCGGAGAAAAGGCCGGTGTCCTTGTGGGGTGGTACTATTGGATCAATGTGGGCTTCTGGATGCCTGCGGTATTCGTCGCTTTTGCAACATGGTTTTCCTATGCATTTGCCTCGGCTGCAAGCCCCTGGATTCTGGCCGGAATTGCAGTCGTTATGTGCTGGGTTGTGGTTTGGATAGGAGTTAGAGGTATCGAGCTTTCAGTTACAGTATCTTCTGTTGCGGCTATTATGAAAGCGGCCGTAATGCTGCTGTTTGGATTTATGGGCATTTCATATGGAATTAAATTTGGCCTTGCCAATGATTTTAGTCTGCATAGCTTTGCCCCGAGCTTTGGCAATACCACGCAGTATATTGCGGTTATTGCTTACAACCTCCTTGGCTTCGAGCTAATCGGCGCAATCGGGAGCAAAATCAAGGATCCCGGCAGAACTGTTCCGAAGATGACTATCTTTGCAGGTATCGCTATCACAGCGCTGTTCGTTTTCGGCACCTTCGGCATTTTGGCCGCCATTCCCGCAAGCAAGGTGGACACGGTTGACGGCTTCTACTATGCACTTCAGGAGCTCTGCACGGTGTTCGGGCCTGCGGCAAAGCCGGTGTTCTACGTCACCATTGTTGTAACTCTTCTGACCTTGGTCTCCAACATGATTACATGGTCACTGGGAGCAAATGAAACCCTTATGGGTGCCGAGTTGGACAAGCGTAGTAAATTCCTCGGCCACCGCAGCAAGAAGTACGGCACTCCCGACAACCTGTACTACATTCTCGGCGCTGTTTCTACCCTTCTTATAGCTCTCAACTATGCCCTCAGCGGTGACGCAAATGAAATTTTCTGGACGATCTTCTCTTTCAGTACTCTCATATTCTTCCTGTCCTATCTGTTTATGTTCCCCGCGGCTGTCAAGCTCCGCTTCTCAGACCCCGATACAGAACGCCCTTACAGCATACCGGGCGGAAAGTTTGGTATTACGCTTTGCGCGATTCTTGGAGAGTTGGTAATCGGTGCATGTGTTGTGTTTCTTTTCAAGGATTCCGGCGGCGGCTTCCCTCTCTGGGTGCTCATTATAGGAACACTTCTGACCACTGCTACTGGGTTTTGGCTCTATGCAGCGGGCAGAAACAAAGACGAAGAAATCTGAGATGAACCACTGAGCAAAATAACTTTCACCATGTGAAAAGCTCTATAAAAAAACCCGGTGGGGAGAATACCCCGCCGGGTTTTATATATATATCCGCCACTTCGGTATTACGGACAGAACAGCAAACAGATAATAAGAAACGGCATAGCCCCAGTTCGGGTATGCCGTTTCTTCAGAGTAGTCTTAAGCGGAGGCCAAAAGTCTCCGCTTATACAGCTTTTGACCGAGACTCAGTTGCAGCCGCAGTCGCAGCCGTCTTCAGGCTTCTCATCAGGCTTTACAAAGTCCGATTCGTTTGCGGTTGGCTCGTCAACACTGACCTCGGTGAACTCGACTTCAATGCTTCCGTCGTCCTTGCTGATCCCGACCTTTATGTTGTCGATCTCGGTCTGGATAGCCTCGACTCTCTCGCTGGCGGAAGTTATCTCTTCACACAACTGGATAAAGTAATCCTCAGGGCTGTTCTTATGGGTCTCGTAGTAAATTTTACCGATCTCGGTATATGCTTTTTCAATAGTGTCCTTAGCGCCTTTCAATTCGAAATTCAGCTTTGTGATACGTGAGACATCCTTAGCCTTATCGGTAGCCTTATCCGCAAGGTTGCGTGTTTTCTCGGCTGCAACGCCGAGAGCGGAGAATACCGTGCCTTTGATTTCATTAAATTTTGCCATTTTATGTTCCTCCTGTAAATAATATTGTGTTTATGTAAAAATAAATTGTATCTGCTTATAGAAACTACTCTACGTCGTCGTCGGTCTTTTCCGCCTCTTCTTTCTGACGGGCTTTTACCTGATTGACAAAGAGCTGTGATCTGTCGCGTTTGCGGGAGCCGTTTACGGCGAGATAGATTATTGAGCCGAGAACACACAGACCGCCGACCAGTTGAGATACGCGTATGCCGGTGCTGAACAGATACAGGCTGTCGGTGCGCAGACCCTCGATCATAAAGCGGGCCATACCGTACCATCCTATGTACATAGCGAAAACCTGACCGTCGTATTTGCGTTTACCCTTTTTGAGAAATATCCAGATGAGCAGGAGTCCCAGAGCATTCCAGAGCGACTCATAGAGGAAGGTGGGATGCACAAAAACAGAGGTTCCGTCCGCTGTTGTGAGGCCCATTCGGCAGAATACGTCGGTCTCAACGCCGAAGGCCTCTCTGTTTATGAAGTTGCCCCAGCGGCCAACGGATTGACCGATGAGCAGACCGGGTGCCGCAAAGTCCAGAAGCGCGCCGATTTTTATATTCCGGCGTTTGCAGAAGACGGAAATCGTTATTATTGTGGCGATAAGCGCGCCGTAAAATCCGAGACCGCCGTTCCAGATTTTAAAGACATCCCAGAAATTATCGCGGTATAGGTCAAAGTAGAAAATTACATAGTAGATGCGTGCGCCTATGATGGAGAGTGGAACGTCCCAGATGAGCAGATCAATGATAGTGTCGAACTTTATGCCGAAACGCTCACTATTCTTGGAGCCGTACCATACCGCGAGCAGGAAGCCCATGGCAATAATCACGCCGTACCAGTGGATTGTCAGACCAAAGACATCAAAGGAGGGGGGGGCGGTGACCTTGAAGCCGTCTCCCAGCATTGGGAATGTAATGGTTGCATTGGGAATACTTGTCATGGTGAGTGTTTCCTTTCAGGGCACTTATTTTTTTGGCTCTATAACAGAGAGAGCCAGCTTTTCCGGGACGATGTTGTCGAAAACAAAGGCCTGGACATCCTGTACCGTTATGCCCTCGATAATCTCAAAGGCGTCCAGCGGACAGAAATCAGCGAATGCGCCCTCTATCAGCGCCTGTGCAAGAGTGGAGAAGGAGCCGGTATTGCGAAGCATATCGCCAAAATATGATTTTTTTGAGTTGATAAAGAGGTCCCTGTCGAGACCGTCCGCTGTGACCCGTCGCAGCTCGGATATTATCTCATCCATGGCGGCGCCGACATCCCGGCTTTCCCCGCCTGCAAGAAGCATTGCCGTACCTGCGGTGTAGTCAAGCTCGTAATCAAGGCTGCCGTTGAGCAGACCGTCTGAATAGAGGCGGTTGAATACGGGGGAGGAGGGGCCCAGCAGCATAGCGAGGGATATCTCGCCGATGATGGACTGCCTGAGACGGGCAATACCGTCCCTCTCGGGCCTGATGCGTGCGCCGAACATAAACTGGGGGGCGGAGACCTCCATCTCGGCGCTGATCTTCGCCTGATGGGGTATTGCCGCTTCAGGAGCGCCGTAGTCGCGCTCCGGCACCTCGCCAGGCTCTTTGGGCAGAATTTCCTGAGCCATGGCTATTACCCTTTGGGGGTCTGCGTTGCCGACGACGGCGAGAGTCATGTTGGAGGGGTTGTAGAACATCTCGTGGCAGTGGTAGAGGGTCTTGTCGGTGATCTCCGCTATGCTCTCAATGGAGCCGGCTACGGAGTCGCGGACAGGGTTGTACTCGTACAGACAGCGCAGTAAATTGTTGTATATAACAAAGCCGGGGTTGTCCTCGACCATGCAAATTTCCTGACCTATGATGCCCTGTTCCTTCTGGACGCTCTCAGCCGTGAAGTACGGGGTCGATACAAAGCTGAGCAGGACGCGCAGATTGTCCTCAAACCTCTCCGTACACTCGAAGTGGTAGGCGGTCATGCCGGAGCTTGTAAAAGCGTTGGGCGACGCTCCGTTGGCGGAAAGCACGGAGAGGGCGTTGCCATACGGCATATCGAACATCTTGTGCTCAAGGAAGTGGGCTACCCCGGCAGGTGTGTCTATCCAGCTTCCACCGAGCTTAAAGCGTCTGTCGGCGCCGCCGTAGTCTGTGGCAAACATGGCAAAGCTCTTGGTGAATGCCGGCCGGGGAACGATATTTATGGTCAGACCGTTGGAAAGCGTTTCAGTGATGAGAGTCTCGCTGATATTGTCGTAGCGTCTTTCTTTCATCAGTCGGCATCCCCCTTTCTGATTCCGCGCAGGAAATATACAGCGTCGCACTCGACTCCCGCTGCGGTGGAGACGACCTCTTCTTTTCGGACGTCTTCAACAAGTGCGGCGAGCTCGGAGGGCGAGCACTCCGGACCGATAAGCGCCTGATTGAGATAGAAGTCCTCCAGCGCGCCCAGACTGTCCTCCGTGGAGCGGTATGCTCCCGCAACGGCGCGTTTGGCGGCCTTTAGCTCCTCGTCTGTGACGCTGCCGTTTTTGACAGCCTCAAGCTGGGCGAAGATCTCTGAGAGAGCCGCGTCGTATTTGTCAAATTCGATGCCCGACGAGACTGCCAATATGCCCTTGTGCATATCGACGATTGAACTGGCGAAATATGCCAGAGACAGCTTCTCGCGTACGTTCATAAAGAGCTTGGAGGTCACACATCCGCCGTAGACCGCATTGAAAACCTTGATTGCGGCGGTATCGGGGTCCTCCATGCAGTCGCCGAGACGAAATCCTATGGAGAGCTTGCCCTGGGTGACATCCATCTCGTCCTCAAAGTAGCGGGGTTTTTCCTCAAGGGAGTTCATGCGTATTTCCGTGCCGATGTCCGGCTCCTCGCTGTTTCTTGGAAGTGCAGCGAGGGCGTTTTCCAGAGCCGCTTTGACGCGGGCGGGTTCTGCACTGCCGCAGTAGAATATCTCAATGGGAGAGGAGGCCAGAAGCTCGCTGTAGTGTCGCGTTAGCCCCTGAGAGGTGATGCTTTCAACATCGGTCTCCGTGCCGAGCTTGTAGACGGAGTAGTTCTCCATGGAGCACATAAGCTCCGCTAGTCTCTGCATGGAGTATGCACGCTTGTCGTTTATGCTCCCTCGGATTCTCTCTAGGAGCTTTTCCTTTTCGCTCTCAACATATTCTTTCCTCAGCAGGCCGCCCTGGGTGCTGGGCATGAGGAGCATTTCGCCTAAGAGATAAGAGACGTCCTCAAGGTTGCTACTCTGTTCGGGGATGAACGCATCGTCCGGAAAATCGGAGGTAAAGCCGATGACCTGTATCTCGCCTTTTTTGCGTACGGTGGGGCTTATGCGCGCACCGTAGAGGGAGTCCAGCTTAGCGGAAATCGTCGCCATGTCCGGCAGGGTGGCGGTACCGCGTTTGAGAACGCAGGGGATGGCGGCGTTCATGGAAGCTGTTTGACGGCACAAGGGCGTGAGCAGATTGACGCTCAGACAGCCCGTTTTGAACTTTCCGGTGGTGATGCAGGTCAACAAAACATTGGGCATTAAAATTTCGGTAGTCGCTTTCAAAACAATGCCTCCGTTCACAAACTTTTACATTCTCTATAATACCACATGACCATGCATTTGAAAACGAATATTTTGTTAATTTTCGGCAGAGCTGTCGTTTTCGGCTTGAGCCATGGGAGTGTCGTTCGGAGAGAGCATCATATCGAGAGGTTCTGTACCGTTTTCAGGGTTGAACGTCACGTGGCAGCCGCCCCAGTCCGAGGGCAGCTTCGGTTCGACAAAGAGCTTGCCCCCGCGCATTTTGAGACCGAGAAGTTCCTCCGTTACAACACGGAACAGCCAGGCGGCCGAGCCGGTGTACCATGACCAGCCTGCGTGCCCCATGCAGTCGTTATTCGCATAGATGTC
>JAAYCC010000023.1 GCA_012729875.1 Clostridiales bacterium
GCCGACACAGTCAAGGGCAAGGGCGTCTCCTTTATGGAGGGTAAGGCCGCATGGCACGGAAAGCCCATCCCCGAGGCAGACCTTGAGACAGCCCTTAAAGAACTGGGAGGTGCAAGATAATGGCTAAATCGATCAGAGAAGTGTACGGCACCGCCCTTGCGGAGCTTGCTGATAAAAATGAAAATATAGTCGTTTTGGATGCGGATCTCTCCGGTTCCACAAAGAGCGGTATTTTCGGCAAGGCTCACCCTGAGCGCTTTTTCAACATGGGTATAGCCGAGAGCAACATGGTCGCCACAGCGGCTGGACTTGCCTCCGTCGGGAAAATCCCCTTCGTCAACACATTTACAGTATTTCTCACAACCCTAGGTCTTATCTCCACACGCGCTCAGGTGTGCTATGGCAACCTGAACGTAAAGCTGGGCGGGGCATACTGCGGCATGTCGGACGCCTTTGACGGCTCCAGCCATCACGCTACAGAGGATATCGCCGTTATGCGCTCCCTGCCCAACATGACAGTCATTGTCCCCTCCGACGCTGCCTGCACCCGCTGGGCAACGGAGTTTGCCATCGAGCACAACGGCCCTGTATATCTGCGGCTTTCAAGAGACGTGTATCCCGACCTCTACGGCGACAGCTCAAAGTTTGAATGCGGCAAGGGCGCCATCGTCCGCGACGGCAGCGACATGACCGTCATAGCCTGCGGTCTGCTGGTGCACAAGGCGATCGAGGCCGCCGAAATGATGGAGAAAAAGGGTGTTTCCGTCCGTGTTGTCGATATGTACAGCATCAAGCCCATAGACAAGGAGCTCATCTTAAAATGCGCCCGGGAGACAGGCGCAATCGTCACCGCCGAGGAGCACAATATCTTCGGAGGACTCGGCGGAGCCGTCTCCGAAGTCCTCGCATGGGGTGGAGCTGGAGTCCCCACCGAGTTCGTGGGCATACAGGACACCTTCACCGAGAGCGGCCCCTACCCAATGCTGCTTGCAAAATACGGTCTCGACGCCAACGGTGTTGTCGCCGGAATCGAGAAGGTCCTCAAACGCAAATAATGCATAGATTGGGGGGCGGGAACTCCCTTTGCCCCCCTATAAAAAACCTTTGTCGTAAGTTGAAGAAATCGGGAAATTTGCTATTGACACGGTAAAACATCTTTAGTATAATACTCCTTGCCTGTTCGGTGAAATTTACCGAGACTGCATGATATGGCGGCATAGCTCAGTTGGCTAGAGCATTCGGTTCATACCCGGAGTGTCCCCGGTTCAAATCCAGGTGCCGCTACCAAAAGAAGGGAGCTCGTTTATCCTGCTCCCTTTTTATGGCCCGTTGGTCAAGTGGTTAAGACACCGCCCTTTCACGGCGGTAACATGGGTTCGAATCCCGTACGGGTCACCACAACAGTTTAGGGGAGTTTCATACTCCCCTGTTCTGCTATTAGGAGGCTTAGCTCAGCTGGCTAGAGCGCATGCTTCACACGCATGAGGTCGATGGTTCGAGCCCATTAGTCTCCACCAAAACAAAAAGCCCGCAAATCATTGATATAACAGTGGTTTGCGGGTACTTTTTATACTTTTCCATATCCTTAACCAGAGCACAATCTAGCGTCTTTTAGCACTCCATGACAACCTCTTGTTGTCAGCTCATAAGACCTGAGAGCATTGATATATCAATGCTCTCAGGTCTTTTTTATAAAAAAAATTGCTCGTTGCTGAATTCACCGGGGCGCCCACTCCGTTAGAAATTTGATTCACCGGTCCGTCTCCACGCGTATTATGCCCCGGATTGAGTTCTATAGATATATGCAATTTTGACAATTAAAAGCACATATGTTGTAATATCTTCCAAAAATTAAAAAATTATAAAAATTTGTCCAATTTTTGCCTTGTACGGACATATAGAAGTATAGAGATAAACGCAAAATATGACATTTTCCTCAGCTTGCTGTCCAGGTCTAAGTTAGACGTCTTAAAATAATTCCGCTCTTTCTGCACTTAGCAGTATCCTTGGTGCTGAAATCAAAAGAGGAAAGTGAGGTGAAAGAAATGACAGTGCGCACATCTTTCAATAGTTTTCACAAAAAGC
>JAAYCC010000166.1 GCA_012729875.1 Clostridiales bacterium
CGGTATTCGATTAGCTCAACAGCGACCCAGTTTCAGGTTGATAATTACCCACTTTTTTATGCACACGCCTTACCCTTAAAGCAAAAAAGAAATATCTGATTAGATAAACACTCATAAAATCCGCCTCCACAGCTCATTATTTACAATTGGAAGCAAATTATTACTCCTTTAAATAAAATTGTAAAAAATTTTATATTTCATAATCAAATAATACTAATATTTATTATTGAACCCAGCTCCACTAATAATAAATTATATGTCTGATATGAGTACACACCGATAAAATTCGTTCCAACTACTTTAAGCTCTCCTTTACTCTCATAGTATCTATTATTAGGTAATGCATATCTGACCAGCACGGTTTTTCCAATATATCTTTTCAGATAGTCGGATAAATTATATGGCCACATATCTGTCGTCTCTCTTTTTTCGGAATCGCAGCTCTCTTTTTCGATAACAACACTCTTACCGCTGATAAATTCGTTTATATTTCTGAAGCTACGTTCTTCCGGAGGTTCAGGGACCGCAGCGGAGAATTTCGGATCGTTTCCATTATTATATTCAGACATCAATTCACCCCTATAAAAAAACAGGCCAAAGCCTGTTTTTAGTTTATTGCGTTTTACCGCTAGCTCTGAATGCTGAAGACTCTTTTTTCTTCTAAATAGTCCTGAACATAACGAAGTGCCTCTCCAAATCTCTGGAAGTGAACTATCTCCCTTTCGCGAAGGAACTTAAGCGGATCCAGGACATCCGGATCATCAGTCATTCTTATCAGATATTCATACGTGGACCGTGCCTTTTGCTCAGCCGCCATATCTTCATAAAGGTCCGTAATGGGATCTCCTTTTGACTGTAAATAAGACGCGTTGAAAGGCACTCCGGAAGCACTTACAGGATAGACGGCGGTATCGTGATCAGCATAATACGGTGCAAAGCTGCTCTCTTCAATTTCTTTGGTGCTTATCCCCTGAGTAAGCTGCCTTACTATCGTTCCGATCATTTCGAGGTGGGCAAGCTCTTCGGTTCCGATATCGTTCAGAGTAGCTTTAGCCTGCGGTGTAATCATTGAAAACCTCTGGCTGAGATATCTTATGGATGCAGCCAGTTCCCCGTCCGGTCCGCCGTATTGAGTTATAATCAGTTTGGCTAGCTTTGGGTCGGGGTTCTTTATTTTTATCGGATATTCAAGTTTTTTATCATACATCCACATCAGCTGTTACCCTCCGTCAATTCGAAATTATAGTTCTTTTGCCACGGCCATGGATTGTCAATCCACTGCCACGGCTGCTTGCTAGTGCTGTTATTTGCAAGCAGCATGCCATAGTGCATGTTATATTGATCTCTCAACTCTTTTACTTGCATAACACAGTCGTTGTACAGTGTTATTGCTTCCGAATCATCCGGGTGAGTGTTTAGATATAGATGCAGATCTATTATAAAAAAGTCGAGTTCTGTAATTCTTTTAAGCATTTCATTTCTACTCATCTCCATATACCATCCCTTCCGTTCTTCTCCTGTAATTATCCCACAACGGCGGGAAAATGGTACCCTTCATAAGTGAGCTTTCCGGGCTGAAGGTCGAGCAGAGAAATTGGAAAGGCACATATGCCTGAGCAAGCTTAACATTTTCCAATACTGTCTCCTGAGGTATGCATTTATCCGGCATGGCAGCCGTATAAGTCTCCATTTACAACGCTCCTTTACTATGCTGTAATTTTGTTCATGAGACATTTCATAGTATGAAGGATTTAAGGTTCTTGTTACGCACTATCTCATTTATTTGCTGTTTTTCATAGCCATTATTTCAATCCAAAAAAGTTTAGCAAGGGGCTTTTATTAGACATGACCAAGGGGCTGTAGCAAAATGAAATCTGCTACAGCCCCTTATAGGTTTACATTTTTTTCTGCAGAAAAAAACTCTCTCCCTGCAAACATTTTTAAATATTACATCCCGAGAACAAAAAATCTGTTCCGCATTTTAGTCCGCTTTCGCCGATTTGAACAGATTAATAATTGCTAACAGTATAACAGACCCCAGAAGCGCGACAAGAAAACTCTGTATATTGAAGCCTGTTATCTCTAATCCGCCAAAATAGTTCATAAGAAATCCGCCTATAAAAGCACCTATAATTCCAACGATTATATTAGCCACTACACCCATTGAGGCATTTTTCTTCATAATAATGCTTGCGACCCAGCCGGCCAATCCACCTAGAACAATCCAAGAAATAATTCCCATAATTTTCTCCTAAACTTTTATTTAGCTATTGCGTTACACTCATTGACGCACGCCTGTACACAGCTGTTATACATATCCCTGAGTTTTTGATGTTTATCAGTAAGATTTTTTACAACTTCCATACCTATTCCTTTCATATTTATTAGGGCGTTATGGGGAAGGTCGTCTCCCTTAACTTATACCCTAAGGATCGAAGCTTTTCACCTGCATCCTTAATAATATCGCGTTTTTCATTTTATCATTTTAATCAATTAATAAGCACCATTAGTATTACGCGAAAAGCCCCCCTTATTAATTAAAATACGGTTTTTTCATTATTTTCACGAATACTGCGCCCGGTTTAGTATTGCATGGACGAGCCAAATAACATTTTAATTTTTATATTCAGGTGGTGTGATAATATGTCGGCGCTTGCTGCCCGGAGGGTAAAGCAGGCGCTCATTATTGGATTTAATTTTGACTGCCACGCAAAATTTTCACAAGCTCCTCGGTTTTGAGCACCTTGCCGCAGGAGAGCACTTTCCCGTCTACGACAAGGGCCGGCGTCGACATCACGCCATAGGCCGCTATCTGCGAAAAATCCGTTACGTGGTCGATTGTCGTATCCATTCCCAGCTGCTCAAGCGCCGCCCTGGTCTCCATTTCAAGCTGCCTGCATTTTGAGCACCCGCTTCCAAGTACCTTCACGTCAGGCCCCGCGGACTTTGCTCTCTCTGATTTCGCCATGCTTTCGGCATCGTAGCTGCGGCTGCAGCAGCAACCGGAGCTTTCTTCTTTTTTCTTTCCATTTTTAAAAAATGACATGTTCATACTCTCCTTTATGGAATCATTTTGCTATATAATCAAGCCCTGTATGGCGTTGAAAAAGTAACCCACTATGATAATGCCGACCGTACAGATGGCGACGAAAAGGGCCAGAAGCTTCGGTTTGACCGCCTTGCGCAGCATGATCATCGAGGGCAGAGACAGCGTGGTAACCGCCATCATAAATGATAGAATTGTGCCAAGCTGCGCTCCTTTGTATAACAGTGCCTCCGCGATCGGGATGGTGCCGAAGATGTCCGCATACATCGGGACTCCTATCAGGGTTGCAAGAACAACGCCAAAGGGGTTATTGCTGCCGAGTACAAGCGACACCCATTCTTCCGGAATCCAGTTGTGGATTACAGCTCCGATACCGACACCTATCATGATATATGGAAACACTTTTTTGAAGGTGGATAACATCTGCTCCTTTGCATAAAGCAGCCGGTCCTTTTTTGTCAGGCTGGGCGACTCAATATCCACACTGCCTGCTGTAAGAATAAAGCTCTCCACATACTTCTCCATATGCAGCTTCTCTATAATCGTACCGCCGACTACAGCGATGATAAGACCGACGACCACGTATATAACAGCCACCTTTGCGCCAAAAATGCTCATAAGCAAAAGTAGCGACCCAAGATCGACCATCGGCGAGGAAATCAAAAACGAGAACGTCACGCCCACAGGAAGCCCCGCCGACGTAAAACCGATAAACAGTGGAATTGAGGAGCAGGAGCAGAATGGCGTCACCGTCCCGAGTAGCGCTGAGATACAGTTTGCCCCGATACCGTGAAACCGGCCGAGAATCTTCTTGCTGCGCTCCGGAGGAAAGTAACTTTGTATATAGCTTATGAGGAAGATAAGGAAGCACAACAGTATAGTGATCTTAATCACGTCGTAAAAGAAAAACACGATGCTTCCGACCAGACGGGCAGACGGGTCAAGCCCCAGCGCGGAAAGGCCGCTTTCGATAAGCCCATGCAGCCATTTCATGCCGAGGATCTGATATTGGAAAAAGTCCCAAATCGCTTTTAGTATCTGCATAGCGTGAAACCCTCACTCTCGAAATATAATATATATCAAATAATTTTGATGTGTACTGCTGTTTAAAAGCCATCATTTTGACGGCCTTTATCTATTACAGCAATTGTTCTCATCTATAAATGTGTTTGGCGTTGTCAGTTCTTTCAGCAGCTCAGCTGCATATTCGCTGCCTTTTCCACTGATTTTGTAATGTGTCCATCTGCCCTCCTGCCGGCTCTCCACAACGCCCGACTCAAGCAGGATCTTCATATGGTATGAGAGTCCTGACTGTCCCAAGTCCAGCTGTTCCAGCAAAACACAGGCACATTTTTCCCCGTCGCGCAATAGTTCAAGTATCCGTAGACGTTTTTCGTCGCAAAATGCCTTGAAGACTTTTGCATGTTCTTCATATATATCTGCCAAGCGATCACCTCATATCAAAATTATTTGATGTGTTTTCAGTATATGCGCTGAATTAGATATTGTCAATGCTTTACTCTACAATTCATCATAGACATGTTCAGGTGAAAAATATGTAGCTCTTTTACGTAAAGCTTACTTGACATTTCAACCATCTGTGTTATACTGAAATGGAAAGTTAACTTTCCGCAGAAGCACATTAGTATTCAGAATTGCAAAGTTTTTGGGGCTGTTATCAAAAATATTTTTATTTGTGAGGTAGAAAAAATGAAAAAAGGTACTTACATCACTCTTACTGTTATAGGACTTGTACTTGCGGCAATTGGACTATACCTTCTAAAATCAATTGAGGAACCGCAAGGTGTTATGCGTACTCTTCCATATTTCTGTATAGGAATTGGCTGTGGCGCATTTGGGCACGGTATGGGAGAGATAATAGGCCGCGGAGCATTGAAAAACTCTCAGAACATCCAAAAACAGATGGAGATCATGCAAAAGGATGAGCGCAACATTGCAATCATTAATCGCGCCAAGGGTAAGGCCTATAATGCTATGATCTATATCTTTGGTTCGCTGATCGTATCTTTCGGGCTCATGAACATTGAGGTATCGGTCATCCTCATGCTTGTGTTTGCATATCTTCTGGTCGTTGGGATATCGATCTTTTATCGATGCAAGTATGATAATGAAATGTAAAACTGTAATCAATACCGCAAATTAGCATTGAATCAATTCACAATATGCCGTCAGACTATACCAAGACATCCGGAGGGAGGATTACAGACATGTATTATGACATGCTGAAAGCCAGAAGAAGCATAAGAAAATTCTCAGACAAAGAAGTGGAGAAGGAAAAATTGATATCATTCTAAAAAGCGCTCTGCTGTCCCCCTCTTCGAGATCTATACGGCACGCAAATACCCGAAAAGTACTGCGTCGAAAGTATAATTGCAATAGGCTACCCCGGCGAAATAAAAAAGCCGCACGATGAAAGCGAGCTGTCTTTCAGTAAAATTCACTCAGAACACTTTTAACGAATCCGGCTTTTATAAAGCTAAGTGCATATTTGCGCTTATTTCAAATGCGGCTTGCGTGTGGCTGTGCAGATGTGTGAGGCAATTATAATAATAAAGTACAAATAAGGAGAGGATATCAATATAATCAGAATATCCTCTCCTTATTCGGGGAAATAACAGTAAAAATAAAACGGAGGAAGCGGTCTTATATGCCAAAAAGCGAAAGAGCACCCAACAGACTTATTAACGAAGCCAGCCCTTACCTGCTCCAGCACGCATACAACCCTGTGGACTGGTACCCATGGGGGAGTGAAGCCTTTAAAAAGGCAGAAGCTGAGGACAAGCCCGTTTTTCTGAGCATCGGCTACTCCACCTGTCACTGGTGCCATGTTATGGCTCGGGAGAGCTTCAGTGACGAGGCCGTTGCAGAACAGCTCAACCGCGATTTTGTCCCAGTCAAGGTGGACCGCGAGGAGCGGCCGGACGTTGATGGAGTGTATATGCGCGCCTGTCAGGCCATGACAGGCAGCGGCGGCTGGCCAATGAGCGTTATTATGAGCTCAGACGGCAAGCCGTTTTTTGCGGGGACATATTTCCCAAAAGACAGCTTCTTAAAGCTCCTTAGCAGCGTCGCCCGTGCGTGGAAGCTGGGCAGAGCGTCGCTTATTGAAAGCGGAGACGCGCTTGCCGCCGCACTTAACGAAAACAAGCGAAAACCTGCCGCCGAAAGCGCGCCGACAGACGCCGCCGTTTGCGCCTTTCGCAGGAGCTTCGACGAGGAATACGGAGGATTCGGCGGCGCGCCGAAATTTCCGTCCCCGCACAATCTTATGTTTCTGCTGTGCACCGCACAGGAGCTGGCGGAAAAAACCCTTACGAGTATGTACCGGGGAGGAATATTCGACCACGTCGGAGGCGGCTTCTCGCGTTATTCCACGGACAGGCGCTGGCTCGTCCCCCATTTTGAAAAGATGCTCTACGACAATGCTCTTCTTGCCATGGCATACCTCATAGCTTACGAGAAAACAGACAAAGAGCTCTACAGCTCAATTGCCGCAAGGATATTTCAATATTTGGAGCGTGAGCTCCGCTCCCCCGACGGCGGCTTCTTCTCAGCACAGGACGCGGACTCAGAGGGAGTTGAGGGTAAATTTTATCTGTTCACACCGTCTGAATTAACGCGGCTTCTGGGCGAAGCCGACGCCGAAAGCTTCTGCCGTCGTTACGGAATCACTGACGAAGGCAATTTTGAGGGCCGGAGCATTCCAAACCTGCTTACCGCATCTGAGACCGACAATAACGCAGATGCATTTCTGCCGATAGTATACGAGTACAGAAAACTCAGAGCCGCTCCTCGGACCGACCAAAAAAAACTGACCGCATGGAACGCCCTGACTGTGGCTGCCTATGCGATGGCAGGGCGGTTGCTGAATGAAGAAAAATATCTTGAAACCGCGCTTGAGACAATAGGATTTATTGAGCACGAGCTGACGGAAGGTACAGACATGTTCGTAGGTATGGCAGACGGAAAACGCTGCGGCTACGGTTTTCTGGACGACTACGCCTTTTATATCTTTGCTTTGATTCAGATGCATCAGGCATCGCTGGAGGATAAATATCTCTTTCGAGCGGGAGAGCTTACAAACAGAGTATGGGAACTGTTTTGGGATAGTCAAAACAGCGGATTTTTCTTCTCCGGCGCTGCAAATGAGATTCTTATCGCCCGCCCGAAAGAGAGCTGGGACGGGGCGATGCCGTCGGGCAATTCCGTGATGGCTTATAACCTGTCCCGCCTCTCTCTCCTCACAGAGGATGAGCGGTTTTCAGAAAAAGCGGAAAAACAGCTCCGCTTTATGAACACCGAGGCGGCAGCCTATCC
>JAAYCC010000167.1 GCA_012729875.1 Clostridiales bacterium
CCGACTGCGAACCAGACGAATGTGGGCGATGTGTGCGGCAGACTGAACAAAGCCGGAGCGCAATACATTTTCCTGCATGCGCTCAAGGAGATACGGGACGGAGAGGTCGTTCTCGAAAATGTAGAGGACAAGTCTGAAAAGGCCGTTCCCGCCGACATTGTTGTACTCTCACTGGGTAATCGCCAGAACAACGCCATTGCAAATGAGCTCGCTGAAAAGGGCTTATCTGTCAAGGTCATCGGCAGCGCAAAGAGGGACGGCATGATAGCCCCCGCGACGGGAGACGGCTATAGGGTGGCGAGTACGCTGTTTACCGAGCGAAAAAAGGCGCCCTCGTTTCTGCTGGGTATGAAGGATCTTGGCAGCTTCTGTAAGAAATCCGTTATGTCAGGGCAGAGGGGTATCTATATGGCATACCTCACCGACCCCGTGTCGGTCGCAAAGGTTCTGCCGCCTCCCCTCAAGCCCTATATGATGCCTATTGTAACGCTGTCGGTCTGCCACGTTGCCGACCCGACCTTTGCCGACGGCTACTACGAGACCATTCTGGGCGTATATGCCACCTATAAAGGTATGCCGGGCCTGTATCCCGTCAGCATACTTCTAGGCGGTACAGGTGCGGAGATGGCGACCCAGTGTGGGCGCGACATCGGCTCAATGCCCAAAAAGCTAGGAGCGGAGATCTTCATCCGAAAGAACGGCAGCACCGTGTCGGCGGGCGTTACCCGCAGAGGTACTCAGCTTGTAGACGCAAAGCTGGAGCTCGGAGAATACAACAACAGTATGTCAGACCTGGTCTTCCAGTTCCCCGCCGCCGGCTCCAAAGGATACGGTACGGGCTACTACTGTCACTTCGATATGCTGCCAGATGAGAGTGGAAGTCTGCAGATAACAGGCGGTGCTGTTTTGCAGAACGAGATCGAGTATGACTACAAGGCCTGGGATCCGGGCTATGTTAACTTGGGGCTCAAGTCCTCAGTTGACGACCCTTGGGGGGCCCTGCCGATAGTGTCAGTAATAGGCGGCGCATGGTGTGAAAATGATTTGACGGTCCACAAGATGGAGCTTCTGGAAAAGGTCGAGGCCCAGAATCTGCTGCCCTTCGCACTCACCGGGCGATACGACAGGACTATGTTCATGGAACAGGGGACGATATAAAACCCATTAAAAAGCCCCTGCTCAGGCAGGGGCTTTTTTAGCCTTTGACCACTCGCTCCCCTTGACAAAACCTCACCTATATGTTACTAAAAGGGAAGCCAAATTCGGGAGGAAGCCGCATGAGCCTTTGGGAACTCGTTTTAATAGCTGTGGGTCTTTCTATGGACGCCTTTGCCGTTGCTGTCTGTAAAGGACTCTCCATGAAGAAGCCAAACTACGGGCAGGGTGCTTTAATAGCCCTGTTCTTTGGGACTTTTCAGGCTCTGATGCCCCTCATCGGATGGGCTCTAGGTATGCGCTTCATAAAATACATTTCAGCCTATGACCACTGGACCGCCTTTGCTCTGCTGGCTCTCATAGGCGGGAAAATGATGATCGAAGCCTCAAAAAAGACAGACGAGGAGCCGGAGAGCTTTGACAAGCTGAATATACGGGAGCTTTTCCTTCTGGCTGCCGCCACCAGTATTGACGCTTTGGCTGTCGGTGTCACATTTGCCCTGTTGCCGGATACGGACATTTGGGCGTCTGTTTCACTTATCGGAGCTATAACCTTCTTGCTGTCCTTTGCGGGTGTAGTGATCGGCAACAGATTCGGCAGCAAATATAAAAACCGGGCAGAGCTTTTCGGCGGTTTGATCCTTGTGGCGATAGGCCTCAAAATACTTATAGAACACCTTTCCGGAAAAGCCTGATGACAGCACGGCTAGATATAATCGTCAAAAATAAGAAAAACGGAGCGGGGAGCATTATTTGCTTCCCGCTTCGCTGTTTTACGGAATTCATCGGTGGACATACCGTGATGTCAACAAAACTTTTATCCCCCGGGGGGGCTTGTGGGAAGATCGAACAAAGTATAATAATCAAATAAATTCCGAGTTATAGTAGAAATTTTTACAAAAATAAGATAAATTTTGCGGAGCTGATGATATGCTAAACGATTATTCAGAAACAGAGAAGATAATTCAAAATTACTGGGCAAACTCAGCGGCAGGTTTTTCCGAATTCGTCAACCAGGAGGACTTAGCTCCGGAACGGAAAAAGCTGTGGCTGAGCAAGATTATAAATAATGCGCCGGATAAGGTGCGTTTGGACGTACTCGATGTCGGAACGGGCCCAGGCTTTTTTGCGATTATCCTGGCAGAAGCGGGGCATAGGGTAACAGCGATCGACTGTACTCAGAACATGCTGGACGAAGCCGAGCTAAACGCCTCTGCCGCAGGGGTCGAAGCCGCTTTTATGAAGATGGACAGCCATGAGCTTGACTTTGATAACGAGAGCTTTGATCTGATTGTGAGCCGAAACGTCACATGGACATTGTGCGACCCCGTGAGGGCGTATAAGGAATGGCTTCGCGTTCTGCGCCCCGGCGGAAAATTTATCGTATTTGACGCAAATTACGGCATGTATTGCTATGATGAAGAAATCGCCCGCAAAAAAAGGGAGAGCGAGGCCGCATATAAAAAACTGTACGGCATACCTGTCTCCAGAAACGGCTCGGAC
>JAAYCC010000168.1 GCA_012729875.1 Clostridiales bacterium
GTGAAAATATCAAAAGGGCGGTAGATACATGCCGCCCTTTGTGACGCTGAGTCTGTTTTATTTGTCAGCCGTTGTTTGCAGCGACAAACGCCTTTGCAGGCTCGTTGTCGATAACAACGCAGTCCACCTTACCTGCGACGAGAGCGGCCACTGCATCTGCACCCTTGTTATAGCGCATAATGGTTGCAAGGCCCTTTTCTTCGAGATCTTCAGTGGTGTACAAGTCGCCGGTTGTGGCGGTCTGAACGCCGATGGTGTAGTTGGCGCCCTCGGCAAAGAGGTCGTCGGCACAGGTGATGGGGCTGTCCTCGGGAACGATTATAACCTGAACTCCGGTTGCATAGCTGTTGGTAAAGTCAACAACCTTCTTTCGGTCTTCAGTAACTGTCAGACCCGCCATTGCCATATCGGCCTTGCCTGTCTCAACTGACGCGATAGTGGCATCGAAGGCCATATCGTCGATGCGGAGCTTCATACTTAGCTTGTCGGCGATGGCCGCCGCAACTTCGGCGTCTATCCCGACGATGATATCGCCGTCATAATACTCATAGGGCGGGAACTCGGCGTTGGTAGCCATTACGAGTTCTTCTGCATCCGCCGCAACATTCTGCTGGAAAACAAGGTCATTTTCCACACCGTTGATATATTTGTCAACGATTTTTTTAGCGGTGCCGTCCGCTATGAGCTCATCAAGAGCGGCGTTGACCTTCTTGTAGAGCTCGGTGTTGTTCTTTGCAATTGCAATTGCGTAATCCTCTGTGATGTACTCGGTATCGAGAATCTTAAGAGCATCGCCGTCCGTACCGGTTGCATCGTCGGAAACGTCGGTGTCGGAGACGTTTTTCCCGGCACCACAGGCTGCTAGGCTAAAGAGCATTGCCAGTGCAAGAACAGCAACAAGAATCTTTGTGAAATTCTTCATTTTCTTCACTCCATATCAAAAAAGTAAAACTCGGACATTTAGTCCGTACGGATAATTATAATACAGAGTGAATGAATATTCAAGAATAATTTTAAAATTCGGATAATTTATTTAAATATGGCCCTAATATTACATAATACTTGTGTTTATTATGCAATAACGGCTGATGGGCATCCACATTAACCCTCCTGGCCTGAGTCCTCATCAAGGCTTTTAGCCAAGTCAAAATACTTGCCGCACGCGGCTATCCTATCTTTTTCCCTGCCGCCGACGGCCTCCACGGATATGGCAGATTCGTCTGCCATAGGGGAGATATGCACGCGGCAGTTCCCCTCCTGCAGGTTGATGCCATCGGAGAAGTCCGCGCCGGCCTCCCACAGCACATTCGAAAGCTCGCGCATCAGCGCTGCCCTGCCGGAGCAGGTAAACTCTCTGCACAGCCCGCGCTTTCCGGCGAGCGGTCTGACCTTTTTTTCCTGTCTTTCTGTCCCGGGCTCTTTGCCGGCCGCGGCGACCACATCTCCCGGGCGGGTTATCGTATTATCCTCTATTCTTGCTCCGCTACACAGCACGGTGCCGTCTACGACACAATTTTTCCCCACATCTCCGCCATCTACAACAGAGTTGGCGACATGTGTGTTTTCGCCAATTTTCGCGCCGGAATGGATAATACTATGCTCGATTTTCGCTGATCTGTCGACTTTAGCCCCCTGACAGACAAATCCGACTTGTCTGGCCGCAGACGTTCCAACAGCGCTCTTTTTCAGTTTCAATTTTCCGTCCAGCGCATCCATGCAGCACTGGAGATAGCTTTTCGTATCACCGATGTCACACCAGTAGCCGTCCATGGGAACTCCCACCATCCTGTCGCCCCGCACTGCAAGCTGCGGAAAAAGGTCTTTCGCGAAGTCCGCGGCTGTATTTTCAGGAATAAGCTCCATGACCCGTGGAGAAACTATATAGATGCCCGTATTCACAAAGTCGGTGACCACCCGATCCCAATCCGGTTTTTCAATGAAGCTGCGCACTTGCCCGTCGCCGGCTATGAGCACCGTGCCGTATCGCAGAGGCTCCTCATGGCTGTACAGAGCCATAGTAAGATCGGCGTTTTTCGCCTTATGCTGCTCGGCGAGAAACTTCAGGTCGAAGTCGCAGGCGGCGTCGCCGCTGATAACAAGGAAGTCCTCGCTGATAAAGTCCATACAGGCGCGGACGCCTCCCGCCGTGCCGAGCGGCTTGTCTTCTATCCTGTATTCTATTGAAACTCCAAACTTTTCACCGTTTCCAAAGTAGTCGGTAATTTTATCGGGCATGTGCCCGAGAGTCATACACAGCTCTGTAAAGCCGTTCTGCCGCAGAAGCTCCACAATATGCTCCAAAAGCGGCAGGCCCATGAGCTTTGTCATGGGTTTGGGCACGAGAGCACTGATGGGCATAAGCCGAGTTCCCTTTCCGCCCGCCATGATGATCGCCTTCAAAGGTAACCACCTCCCTTATACAGTATTTCCCCGGGGACGGAAAATAACCTTTGGCAAATCATGCTCGCGCTATTGAAAATGTACCATTTAACTGATATACTAATTTAGTAATTTGCGCCGGCAACGCGTCACACAGGCGTGACGAAAGGACAGGACGGGAAATGAACAACAACCTAAAAAGATTGATTGAGCCCGGTACAAGGTTATTCTTTTTTTTCCTTGTTATTTTTGCTATAACGGCATATTTCTTCGAGCCATTGCTGGCCTATATTGAGGCGGGCGTAGTGGTGCTGCTCTTTGTATATTCTGTGATCGCCAACCGCCGCAGGCAGAAAAAATTTGCAGAGTATATCGAGTCGGTCACCTACGATGTGGAGACCGCAAAAAACGACTCTCTTGTAAATTTCCCGCTGCCGATGGTGGCTTTCAAGCTGGAAAACGGCTCCATCGTTTGGGGCAACCGCTTTTTTTTCGAGCTGTTCGGCTCCCGCACTCCAAGATTTGACACAAGACTCACCGATCTTGTCCCCGAATTCAAGTCAAAGTGGCTTCTGGAGGGCAAGCAGCAGTATCCGGAGCTAGTAGAGATCGACGACCGCAGCTACCGCGTATTCGGCAACATCATCCGCGGCGAAAACGAAAACAGCAGCGACTTCATGGGCATGACCTACTGGCTGGACGTAACAGACTACGAGAGGACCAAGGAGGAATATGAAAACTCCCGCCCGGTGGTCGCTATTATCATCTTCGACAACCTCGATGAGATCTCCCGCAACCAGTCCGACCGCGTCAAGACGGAGCTGCAGAACATGGTTTCCGACCGAATAGACCGCTGGTGCTCAGGTATGAACGGCATAATCTGCCGCTATGACCGCGACAAATACCTCTTCATCTGCGAGCAGCGCGACTATGAGGTCCTTGCGGACGAAAAATTCTCTCTGCTTGAAAGCGTCCATGAGGTTATCAGCCCCAGCGGCGTCTACGCCACGGTCAGCATCGGCGTCGGACGCGACGGCTCAACATTTGAAGAAAGCTTCGGCTTTGCTAAGCTCAGCACAGAGATGGCTCTTACCCGCGGCGGCGATCAGGCGGTCGTTAAAAACCGCTTTAACTTCGAGTTCTTCGGCGGGCGCGGCGAGGAGGTCGAGACCCGCACAAAGGTGAAATCCCGCGTCATGGCAAACGCCCTGACGGAGCTAATCAAAGTCTCTGACCAGATGTTCATAATGGGACACCGCTTCGCCGATATGGACTGCGTGGGCAGCGGCATAGGACTGTGCTGTATCGCCCGTAAGCTCGGCTGTCGGGCGAACATCGTCATTGACGAGGACAATAACGGCGCCGGCAGGCTTATCCACCTGATCCGCGGTGTTGAAGAATACAAGGACGTTTTTATCTCTCCCCAGGAGGCCATCATGCGCGCCGAGCGCAATACCCTGCTCGTCGTTGTCGACACCAACCGACCCGAGCAGGTGGAGGATCAAAGTCTGCTCATGGCCTGCAATCGAGTGGCGGTAATCGACCACCACAGGAGGACATCGAGCTA
>JAAYCC010000024.1 GCA_012729875.1 Clostridiales bacterium
ATGCTTGTAGACGCCGGAAATCAAAAGGGTATCTTTGACTCTAACGAGCAGCGCTTCATACAGAATATATTCGAATTCGACGACATAACCGTCGGTGAGTTTGCAACACACCGAACAGACATCGTGGTACTCTGGGTGGACGAGACTCTTGAGCAATGGAGAAAAACCGCTTCCGGGAGCCGTTTCTCACGATACCTCATATGCGACGAGACGATCGACAATGTTGTAGGAGTTATAAAAATGAAGGATCTGTTCGCATATATGGACAGTTCCAAGGAAGAAATTTTGCAAAAATGTATGAAGACCCCGTACTTCATTCCCGAGAGCCTTTTTGCAGACGAACTCTTCCGCCGTATGCAGAGCAGCCGCAACCACTTTGCCGTAGTTCTCGACGAATACGGCGGTACGTTCGGCATAGTAACCATGAACGACCTGCTGGAGCAGCTTGTCGGCAGCCTGGATGATGAGGACACCCCTATCGATGAGATCAACGAAATACAACAGCTGGATACTAACACTTGGAAGATCCGCGGTAGCGCATACCTTGACGATGTGGCCGAAAAACTGGGTATTGCTCTGCCGCTTGAGGAATATGACACCTTCGGCGGCTATGTTTTTGGAACCTACGGCTCCTTTCCCGCCGACGGCAGCACCTTCGAACTGGACTCCGACGGCCTCCATATAAAGGTGACAGATATCAAAGCCCACAAAATTGAAAACGCCGTCGTCTGCATAGACGGATCGCAGACGGAGGGATGAGCTGTGTTTTCGGAGCTGAAAAATATAGTGTACGGGAAATCTGCATTTCCAAATACTACGAGGGGTCTTATAGCCTTTTCTTATTCACGAAGGATTAATTGCAGTTTTGCAGGCGGGAAATTATGATAACAATTTAACACTGTTTAATTATGTAAACTGATTTATTATTATGTTATTTTTATCATAAAATTTCACTAGACTGTTTTAATTTTCCAAAAGAGGCAGAAATATTGCTATTAGTTGATTTTTTGTGTTGAAAACCATGTTGAAAATGTTGATAACTACACTATTTTCTTCATAGTGTCTGCAATTATGTAAAACTTTTCCGATGGTTTTTAAATCAGGTTAAATTGCATAAAAAGAGTTTTTTTAACGAAAAATGAAATTCGCTGTAGACAACTGTCATTTGCTGTGTTATTTTATCCGTTAGAAGTTTTTTCGCTTCTGGACAAAGATACACGAGAGGAGAAGATTATGAAAAAGACAAAATCAGTAATTGGGGAAGAGGGCATCTATGACGCGCGGGTCCTCGGTTCACCCCGAATGTTAGTCCTTGGTTTCCAACACATGTTCGCAATGTTTGGCGCGACTGTATTGGTGCCGGCGCTTACAGGACTAAGCGTTTCTTCAACATTGTTGTTTGCAGGCCTGGGTACGCTGCTTTTCCATTTGATTTCCAAAGGAAAGGTTCCAGCGTTTCTGGGTTCTTCTTTTGCCTTTCTGGCCGGTTATTGGGCGATCGCACCTAACGGAGAAGCTGAGCTTCTGCCCTATGCATGCTTTGGTGTCGCCTGTGCCGGCCTTCTCTATGTGATTCTGTCGGCGCTCTTTAGAGCTTTCGGCCCGCAGAAGGTCATGCGTTTCTTCCCGCCCATCGTCACCGGCCCAGTCATCATAGCGATCGGTCTGACCCTTTCCTCCTCCGCAATTACAAACAGTGGAAGCTGCTGGTGGCTAGCTGTTATTGCGATTGCGGTGGTCATTGTAGCCAACATATGGGGTAAGGGTATGGCCAAAATCATCCCGATTCTCCTGGGCGTCATTATTTCCTATACAGTCGCCGCTGTCATAGGCTCGATCTGGGGGCAGCCTGTTGATATAGACGGCACGACATATCTCTGCGCTTTCGGAAATGAAAATTTCAAGATTTTCTCTCAGGCAGCGCTTGATAATCTCGATTCCGCCGCATGGCTGGGCCTTCCCTTCCGTTGGAACGATACGGTGTTCGGCCTCTTTGGGGGAAAGGTGGATACAGGGCTTCTGGTCACTGCCGTGATCACAATCGTCCCGCTTTCCCTTGCTACGATGGTTGAGCACATCGGAGATATCTGCGCTATTTCCTCCACCTGCAACCGCAACTATATCGAGGACCCCGGCCTGCACCGCACTCTGCTGGGAGATGGCCTTGCGACAGTTCTGGCCTCCCTTTTCGGCGCACCTGCAAACACCACTTACGGTGAAAACACCGGAGTCCTTGCTCTGTCCAAGGTATATGATCCGCGAGTAATCCGAATTGCCGCTGCTCTTGCGGTGATCTTCTCCTTCTGTCCGAAGTTTGCGGCTCTTATAATTCTTATGCCTACCGCAACGATCGGAGGCGTTTCCCTTGTCCTCTACGGAATGATCTCCGCAGTTGGCGTGCGCAACGTTGTTGAAAACAAAGTGGACTTCACCAAGTCGCGCAACGTAATTATCGCCGCTCTTATACTTGTGCTCTCCATCGGCATAAGCTATGGTCCCGGCGCAATTGCCTTCAATATCGGAGAAGCGACCATATCACTCTCCGGGCTTGCCGTTGCTGCTCTTGTTGGGATAATCCTAAACGCCGTTCTTCCCGGCAAAGACTATGTCTTCGGAAAGGATATTTTGGGCGACACCAGCGTAAGCTTCAAGGTGTAATCTGCGATGACCTGATAATAAACAGGGCTTTCGTTCAAATGAGCGAAGGCCCTGTTTGTCATTATATTAACGCTTGAGATACTCAGTGCCTGTAATCAATACGCTCCCCCCGGCATATAGATGTTGTAAAGAAGTTGGTGGGAGTGTTGCGTGTGAAGGAAAACATTGACGAACGCGCTGTGGAGCTGGCTAATTACATAATAG
>JAAYCC010000169.1 GCA_012729875.1 Clostridiales bacterium
ACGGGCGCGCTTGTCAGCAGCGCGCTTGAGATGTCGAATGTTGACCTTTCCGCTGAATTTGCCGATATGATCACGACCCAGCGCGGCTTTCAGGCCAATTCCCGCATAATCACAGTATCCGATGCGATGCTTGAAGAGCTTATAAACCTCAAGCGTTAAACTGGCTTGTCCGCGGCGGCGGTGGAATATCCCGCTGCCGCGGACGAAAAACGCATTTAAGCAGCATTCTGTCTGCCGGAGCCGGTAGATAAGATAAATCGGCCAAAACTGTTTTACAGACGGCAAAAAAATAATTTGTTGGGGGTCTATGGATGATTGTTCTCACAAAGCTGAATGACGTGCCCTTCGTGCTGAATTCCGACCTTATCGAAATGATTGAGGAAAACCCGGATACAACTATTAAACTTACGAGTAAGAATTTCGTCATCGTCAAAGAATCAATGGTGGAAGTTGTCCAAAAGGTTATTGATTTTCGCCGCGCCACGAATGGGCTTATTACAGTGAACACATTGAATTAACCGAAAAGAGGGCTCGCTTTCTTATGAAGAAGAAGATTGACCTGATGTCTGCTATAGGTTTGTTTTCCGGCGTTGCGCTGATCGTTTTCAGTATAATGCTGGTGAAAAACACGGGGGAAGGCGCCGGCGGATACTCAATTACTACCATAAACCTTGGCAACTTTTTTGATCCTCCCAGTATTGTAATTGTTCTGGGCGGCGTTATCGCGACGCTTATGCTGAGCTTCCCGCTTGAGCAGTTTGCGAGGGTTCCCAAGCACC
Source organism: Clostridiales bacterium (assembly GCA_012729875.1). Taxonomy (GTDB): domain Bacteria; phylum Bacillota; class Clostridia; order Oscillospirales; family Oscillospiraceae; genus UBA2658. The sequence continues at coordinate 780 of JAAYCC010000169.1, forward strand.
TCCGAATAATATTTATGCCGCAGGCTTTCAGGCCGGACGAATACATAGATATCCTCACAGAATGTGCAAAAAAGGCAAGAATAAACGGGCTGTTGGCTCTTGAAGAAAACGTGAACGAGATCGAGAACGCCTTTCTAAAAAACAGTCTTCAAATGGTAGTCGACTCCATCGACCCGGAAAAAGTAAAGCTCCAGATGGAGTCGTGGATCGACAGCGTAGATGAGCGGCACACTCAGGAGCGTGCGTTTTATGACAAGGGGGCGGCGCTCGCTCCCGCATTTGGTATGATAGGCACTCTGATAGGCCTTATCAACATGCTCAAGGTCCTTGAGGATATCGAGTCTGTCGGGCCCAATATGGCCGTTGCACTTGTCACCACCTTTTACGGCTCCTGCCTTGCCAACTTGTTTTTTATCCCGGTTTCGAACAAGCTGCGTGTAAGGCATGAAGAGGAATATCTCTGTATGCAAATAGTTTACGAGGGAGTTCAGGCAATTCAGGCGGGTGAAAACCCCAAGCTGATCCGTGAGAAGCTAATACATTTACTTCCGGAATACAAACAGACAGGACTTCTGGACGAGAGCGACCAAGGTCAGGAAAAGAGCGGGGAAGCAAGGAAGGCCAAAACCAGAGCAAAGAAATAATCCAAATAACCCGGCGTTTAGATACTAAATTTTTTGCTGATTTGCGAATAATTCTCGCAATGTCTATAAGTACCCGGCAGAGCGTCTGGATACTATTTGCAGAGCATGGAGGTCACTATGAGGAGAAAGAACCGTGGAGGCGACGATGGCGGCGGCAGCGAATGGCTGAATACGTATGCGGATATGGTTACGCTGCTCCTGACATTCTTTGCAGTATTACTCAGCATGTCTACGGTCAATCAGGAAAAATTCAATGCGTTTATTAAGTCCTTTTCTAATCTGCCTCCCGAAAAAATCGAGGAGATTATTGCCGGAGAGAATCCAGAACAAATTGAGGACGCCGAGGTACCGACGCCTCAGGAAGTGGCCGAGGCTATGGATAATCTCTATCAGATGCTGCAGGAGTATATTCAGCAAAACGGTATGGACGATACCATAAGCCTGCATAAAAATGAAGACACGATATACATACGTTTCGACAGCTCGGTTTTCTTTGAACCGGATAAATCCGCAATGCTGGCCGGCGGATATGAGACCCTGTCATTCATTGGCGACGGACTTAAGCAATACGAAAGCATGATCAAGCTGATTGCGGTATGCGGACACACCGCCTCCGTAGGGGATGTTCCCGACTACCCAGTTTCGGACTGGGATCTCTCAGCCGCACGCTCCGCTGTCGTCGGTAAATATCTCGACGAAGAAAAGGGCATTGATTCGAAAAAGATGCTGCTCCTGGGATATGGAAAAAACCTGCCGATTGCCGATAACAGCAATGAGGAGGGACGGAAGAAGAACCGCCGTGTCGAGCTTGCTATAATTGGTATTGGCAGCGATATATCCTTTGACCCGTATGCAGGCTTGAGCGATCTGTACAGTCTGTCCGAAGGCAGCGATTCTTCAAACGAAGCCCTGCCGGAACAGCAGACGCCTTCCGTGACAGACGAGCAGGGAGAGCCTTCCGATAACGGAATTCAAAAAGGTGTTTCCCCATACGATTGACAAATAAATTTATATTCAGGAGCATTAAGCCCGCATGGAAAGGGGATGGATCCGCTCATGGCCGAGGCACTTTCACAGAGCCAGATCGATGAATTGCTGAACCGAATCAAATCAGGAGAAAATGAGCAGATAAAGGTCGAGCCCGAGGAAAAAATCAAAGAGTATGATTTTTCATCTCCCAAAAAGTTTACGAAGGATCAACTGAGGTCGCTGAACAACATTTATGAGAACTATGCGCGAATGCTCTCTTCGTATTTTACCGGAGTCCTCAGAAGTGCCTGCGAGGTCAGCATCAGCCAGATTGAGGAGCAGCGCTACTTTGAATTTAACAATGCGCTACCCGACAATGCCTTGATCGGCATCATCTCGTTTTTCCCGGAAGACAAACCTTTTGAGGAAAACACCATGATGCTGGAGCTTCCAACAGCATTCGGTTACCTTCTTGTCGATAGGCTGATGGGCGGAACCGAAGAGCTGTTTGCCCCGGACAGGGACTATACAGAGATTGAACTGTCACTTCTCAGAATGGTTATTCAAAATGTAACAAGTTATATTCAGGATGTCTGGAGCAGCTTTGTGCCGATGGAGACACAGCTTAGGAATGTAGAGACGAACGGAAGATTTATTCAGGCCTTTTCTCCGCAGGATATTGTTGTGATTATCACGTTCGACATAGATGATGAGTTTTATAAAGGCTCAGCTAATATCTGTATGCCGACGGACAACCTTGAGGATCTTGTCTCAAGCTTTGCGATGAAATATAACCACTCTGTAAAGCAGCAGGATGAAGAGAAGGAAAGACTAAAGAGACGGCAGATATTGACAAGCATAGAAGAATCCGAGATAACTCTTGAGGCACATTTGGACGACTGCGTAATGAGTCTGGGAGATATTTCACAGCTCCAGGTAAACGATGTAATATCATTGAACAAAAAAATAAGTGAGGACATATCCGCGCAGGTAGAAGGCATTCCGTTCTTCAGGGCAAGGCTTGGAGAGAGAAATTCCCAAAAGGCGCTGAGAGTTACCGGAGTGGAAGAAGCTATAGCTGAATTATAAAGGGTGATAGGGCTTATGGAAGAAAGAATTATTACTGAAGAAGAAATTGACACCATCGGCGAAATAATGAATATCAGCATGGGCGCTTCGGCAACTGCCGTTTCAACAATGCTTGAAAGGCAGGTCGTGATAACCACGCCCCAGATTGAGGTCAACAAGTTTGGCAATATCGATTACTCTTATCTTGAACCGGCCATCGTTGTCAAAATCAACTATATCGAAGGTCTGAGCGGATCAAATATTATACTGCTGCGCCGTGACGATATGAGAATCATTTTGGAACTGCTCATGAAAAATGATTTTTCAGAGATGGACGACGACTTTGAGTTCGACGATATGAGTATGAGTGCGGCGTGTGAGGTCATGAACCAGATGATGGGCTCATCGGCCACCGCTATGTCCGAGCTTTTGGGTGTGCCCGTCAACATCTCAACACCGCAGGCGGCCTTGGTCGACACGAGTGAAGAGGCCAGAGAGATAATTAAGGATTTCGGCAAAGACGATGTCATGTCGATCTCTTTCAATATGACTATAAAGGACACGCTGGATACAAAATTCAGCAGCATTATGCCGCTGGACTTTGTCAAGAGTATAGTTGGATCATTACAAAAAGAGATAACGGAAACTCCGCAGCCCACGCCGAAGCCAGTGGAGCAGTCGGCACCGCAGCCTGCACCTCAGCCAGTACAGCAGTCGGCACCGCAGCAAGCCGCTCCGCAGCCGCCGACCCCGCAGCCCTCGGATATCGGCAGCCCGGAACAGTACCAGACCCCGTATCCGCCTTATATGGCCGGACAGCTTCCGAATAATTATCAGAATCCACAGCAGCCGCATCTGCAACAAACTGAGTATTCCCATCAGAATATGCAGGCGCCTTACGGGACCGAATATTACCCGCCGAATTACGGCGCTTATCAGGGACCAAATCCCAATATTCGCTATACGGCTCCTATGGTCAACGTCAAACAGGCAGATTTTCCGGAATTTGATGTCCCCGGAAGTCTGAATGCGCAGCTAAACCCAAAGAATATCAATATACTTATGGGTGTTCAGCTTGATGTATCAGTTATAGTGGGAAGGGCAAAGCACAAGATCAAAGACATACTCGAATTTGGTCAGGGCTCTGTCATTGAGTTGGACAAGCAGACAGGCGCTCCGGCGGAAATAATGGTCAACGGCAAGCTGCTGGCTTACGGGGATGTGGTTGTTGTAGGAGACAACTTTGGAGTAAGAATAACAGAAATTGTCGGGACCAAGGAACTTATAGAGTCTCTGGATAAAAAGAAGTAAGCAGTAATAGGGGGAAACGGAAAATGTATAAAATATTGATTGTTGATGATGCGGGGTTTATGAGAAAGATGGTGCAGACACACCTCTCAAAAGCCGGCTACACTGATTTTATTGAGGGCGAAGACGGACAGCGTGCAGTCGATCTCTATGAGGAGGTCAAGCCCGATCTCGTAATTATGGATATCACAATGCCCAATTTAAACGGCATAGA
>JAAYCC010000170.1 GCA_012729875.1 Clostridiales bacterium
GACGAGAGCGACCGTGTAAAAGAGCTCATCGATACGGCCAGGGCTCTGGAGGGCATGCCCCGTCACGCCTCTACACACGCGGCCGGCGTTGTCATTTCCGGCAAGCCCGTTTATGAATATGTTCCGCTCTCCAAAAACGATGAATCAGTAGTCTGCCAGTTTCCCATGACCGAGCTTGAGGAGCTGGGGCTTCTCAAAATGGACTTTCTGGGTCTGCGAAATTTGACGGTTCTGGACAAGGCGGAGCGTTTGGTCAGAAAAACACTTCCCGATTTTAGCATCGCCTCCGTCCCCGACGACGACGCGGAGACCTTTGTAATGCTCTCTCAAGGTCGTACCTCGGGCGTTTTTCAGCTTGAGAGCTCAGGTATGACCGCCGTCTGCACAGGTCTGAAGCCGCGCTCAATAGAGGATATAACCGCTATCATAGCGCTGTACCGTCCGGGGCCTATGGACAGCATACCGCGCTTTTTGGAGTGCAGCTCCGACCCCTCAAAGATACGCTACAAGCACGAGGCTCTGCGTCCCATTCTCGACGTCACCTACGGCTGTATTGTCTATCAGGAGCAGGTAATCGAGATATTCCGGCGTCTGGCAGGATTCTCCCTGGGGCAGGCGGACATAATCAGGCGCGCAATGTCCAAAAAGAAGCACGCAGTCATCGACGCGGAGCGTGTAGCCTTTATAAAGGGAGATCCGGAGCGAAATATCCCGGGCGCAGGGCAGATGGGCATACCCGAGGATGTAGCCGGCTCCATATACGACGAGATTGTGGATTTTGCAAACTACGCATTCAACAAGGCCCACGCTGTGTCCTATGCCGTCATCTCCTACCGCACAGCATATATGAAGCGCCATTATCCCCGGGAGTACATGGCGGCTCTGCTGTCCTCCGTTCTGGACAATTCCATCAAAGTGGCGGAATACATCGGGGAGTGCAAGGAATGCGGCATAGAGCTCCTGCCTCCGGACGTCAACGAATCAGAGGCGGACTTTACAGTCTCCGGCGACAGTATCCGCTTCGGGCTGGTGGCTATCAAAAATATTGGGCGCGGCTTCATAAACGCGCTCGTTGAAAACCGTGAGCGCGAAGGCAAATTTACGAGCTTCGACGAGTTTTGCCGCAGGCTCTACGGCAAGGATCTGAACCGGCGCGCCGTCGAAAGCCTTATACGCAGCGGAGCTTTTGACAGCCTCGGCTGCAGGCGCAGCCAGCTTCTGCGTGTGTCCGACGCTGTCATTGACGGAGTTAACGACTCTGCCCGCAAAAATGTGGCAGGCCAGATGGATCTGTTCTCCGGAGCGGATCAGGGGACAGGCATCCCAGAGCAATCTATGCTCCAGCTGCCGGACATACCCGAATTTTCTACCCGCGAGCTCATGGCTATGGAAAAGGAAACTACCGGGCTATACCTCTCCGGGCATCCTATGGATGAATACCGCGCCGCAGCAGTCAGTGCCGGAGCCATATCCATCGGCGCCATAATGTCGGACTTTGCTCAGGAGGGCGGCCCTCAGACCTACCATGACGACCAGTTCGTCACCGTTGCCGGCGTTATAGACTCCCACAAGACCCGCACCACGCGAAACAACAGCCTTATGGCTTACATCCGTCTGGAAGACGCCGCGGGAAGCATGGAGCTGATTGCCTTTCAGAAGGTTCTGGACATAAGCGGCGGCTACATACGCGATAACGCTCCGGTTGTAGTCAAGGGGCGGATATCAGTCCGTGACGAAAAGGAACCCCAACTCATCGTGGAGACTCTGCGCCCACTGACGGACATGGAAATCTCTTTGGAAGAGGATAAAGATAAACAGGAAAAGCAGAAGGCCCTTTGGATACGGCTGCCCTCACGCGACGACCCACGCCTTGAGAAGATCGAGCACATCCTTGTGATGTTTGAGGGTGAGGAGCGTATGATAATCTGCTTCAATAATGATAAAAGACGCCTTGGCGCCCGCTGTCTCATACACGATTCTCTAATCCGCGAGCTCAAGGAGATGCTCGGAGAAGAAAACGTAGTCGTAAAATAGTTTATTTAGAAAAACAGAGGCGGCAGCGTTTATAAACGCTGCCGCCTCTAATGCTGCTAATATTATTTTTCAGTCGCGCCTGCGGCGATAGCTGGATTTGCGGTCGGCATAGAGCCTGCTGCCGGAAATACGGCTGTCGCTGTCCTGCATAAAGTGCTTTAATTTGTCCTCAAAGCTCTGTTCATCAGTGGTCGGGCCGGCCTCCTTATGTGGCGCCTGAGCGGCTTTTGGGGGCTGCTCCTTTGCCGTGTTTTGACCACAATTGCCGGATACAGGCGCTTTCGCCTGTTTTATGGACAGATTTATCTTGCCGGCATCGTTTATGCCGATCACCTTGACCGTGACGGTCTGCCCCTCGCTTACATGGTCGTGAATATCACTGACAAAGGCATTGGCGATCTCGGATATATGTACGAGGCCGCTTTTCCCGTCCGGCAAAGCGATAAACGCACCGAATTTTGTGATGCTCGTGACCTTTCCATCAAGAACATCTCCCACTTTAGGCTGCATAAAAGAGTTTGCTCCTCCTGTTCGAAAGGTGACGGCACCCACTAAATCTAGTCGCTGACATCGTAAAACAGCTTCTCGCCGGGCTTGACAAGACCAATGTCGTTTCTTGCCACATCCTCTATTATCTCGGGGTCCGTGCTATGTTTAATGGCGTACTGCAGTTCCTCGTTTTCCTGCACGGCGGCGTCCACCTGCTGCTGCAGCTCGGCGCGCCTTTCCTCTGCGTTTTGCGTCTGGGACTTTAAGCCGACCAGACTTATCCCGGCATAAAGTATCAGCGCCACGATGACGATGCGTATGATGAGACTGGATTTTTTTATCTTCATAGCCGCGCTCCATTCCCTTGGTATTACGCCCTAAACCCGGTCTGTTGCCTACCATCCCATAGTTACCCATTATTGTAAACCATTTGCGCAGATTTTGAAAGGACTTTTTAAAGAATTTCTCGACTTTTTTTAGGTTTTTTCTTAAAATTGCCAACAACCTGCCAAATAATTTCAATAATCTTCCAATTAGGGCGAGCACTTTAACAAAAACCTTTAGGATATATGGGCTGCAGCAGAGAAAATACGCGGCAGCGCCGAGAGCTGCGGTCAGGGCGA
>JAAYCC010000171.1 GCA_012729875.1 Clostridiales bacterium
ATATTAAAACTCAGGGGGCAATTACAATATGTCTACACCTCACAACAGCGCCGAAAAAGGCCAGATAGCAAAGACCGTGCTAATGCCCGGTGACCCTTTGAGAGCAAAATTTATAGCAGAGACTTTTCTTGACGACGCCGTGCTTATTAACAATGTACGCGGCGTACAGGGCTATACGGGAAGCAGAAACGGCACACCCGTAACGGTTATGGCCAGTGGTATGGGCATCCCGTCAATCGGGATATACAGTTACGAGCTGTACAACTTTTATGCTGTCGAGAACATCATACGCGTAGGCAGCGCGGGCGCCATTTCCGATGACCTCAAGCTGATGGATGTGGTGGCGGGGATGTCTGCCTGCACAAACTCGAGCTTTGCCTCACAGTACAATCTGCCGGGGTCTATAGCACCGACGGCGAGTTTTGAGCTGCTGCGAGCGGCCGTTGACTGCGGGAAGCTAAAGGGCATGAATATGCGCGTGGGCAGCATACTCTCAGCAGACAATTTCTATAACGACGACAGGACCGCTATGGACAGCTGGAAGAAAATGGGTGTTCTTGCTGTGGAGATGGAAGCTGCGGGACTATACCTCACTGCACAGCGTGCAGGCAAGCGCGCGCTGTGCCTGTGTACGATTTCCGACCACCTCTACCGGCCCGGTGAGCTGACACCGGAACAGCGGCAGATGGGGTTCAGTGAAATGATCGAGCTTGCCATGGATGTCGCTACCGTTATGGCGTAGCTAAACTCAGACCAAAATCCGCGGACCGGTACAGAGAAACGGTTCGCGGTTTTTGTTTTATGAGAGCTGCAGACCGCTTTTCTTGTTGACAAAGGGGGAAACGCGTCTATAATATTAGTGTATGTCCTAATTTTCAAAAAGTAATTAATAAAGGCTATGATAGAGGTGCATGCAGCATCAGTACCGGTCCGCGTTAAACAGGCACTGCGGTCGGGAAAGGGCTGTTTGCCGAGGTGCGGCAGGGCTTGCCTGAGTCCTCCGTTTCCGGGATGGCGGAGAATATCCGCTGTACTGTCACATTTTGTGGAGCGCTGTCATTGACCATAACCATGCATATTAAAATTTGTGTGCTTTAGTCATGTAATGCGGTTTGCTCCCGCTTGCATGGCTTTTTTGTTGCTTGGAGAAAAAGGGAAAGGCTAAACGCCATAAAAATAACTGGAGGGAACACAATGAAAAGACCAAGCAGCAGAATCCTTGCCATTTCACTGCTCGTTATGGTAGTCGGTGCTCTGCTAGCCACGACGGTATTTGCCGCCGACGGCGAGGAGTACGTGAGCAATATGTATGGCACATTCTGGGCGCTGGTTCCGCCGATAATCGCCATTGTACTGGCGCTTATCACAAAAGAGGTCTACTCCTCACTGTTCATCGGAATCGTTGCAGGCGCTCTGTTCTATTCAAACTTCAAGCCCGTAATGACCCTTGACACCGTAGTAAACGACGGACTTATCGCGGGAGTGTCCAACGGCTGGAACGCGGGAATCTTCCTTTTCCTCGTTTTGCTGGGTATTTTGGTCGCTCTTATCAATAAGGCGGGCGGCTCCGCGGCCTTTGGGCGTTGGGCCGAGACCCACATAAAAACCCGTGCGGGCGCTATGCTTGCAACCTTTGCCCTTGGCGTTCTTATCTTCGTGGATGATTACTTCAACTGTCTGACTGTCGGCAGCGTCATGCGCCCTGTGACAGACTCCCACAAAATCTCCCGCGCAAAGCTCGCCTACCTCATCGACGCTACCGCAGCTCCCGTCTGTATGATAGCCCCCATCTCGAGCTGGGCGGCGGCTGTTTCCGGTATGGTCGAGGGTGAGGACGGACTTGAGCTCTTTGTCAAGGCTATCCCCTATAACCTCTATTCTCTGATGACATTTGTCTTCATTATCGCTATAACGCTTATGAAGTTCGACTACGGCCCCATGAAGCTACATGAGATGAACGCAAGGCTGAACGGCGACCTGTTTACATCCGGGGAAAATCTCTCGGAAGATGAGGAAGAGGGCTATTCCCCCAAAGGCCGTGTGCTTGACCTTGTTATCCCTATCGTTCTTCTTGTCGGCTTCTGCATAACCGGTATGATTTATGTAGGCGGCTTCTTCGAAGGTACTGGTTTTATTGAAGCTTTCGGCGGCACCGACGCTTCCGTCGGCCTGCCCTGGGGCGCGATTATAGCCCTTGTCATTACAGTTATCTACTTCCTCTGCCGCAGAGTCATGACTTTCAAGGAGGCTATGGCCTGCGTACCCAAGGGCTTCGTCGCTATGGTCCCGGCTCTGCTCATCCTCACCTTTGCTATCACTCTTAAAAATATGACGAATCTGCTCGGAGCAGGCACATTCGTTGAAGACGCTATGTACAACGCCGCCCCCGGATTTGCGAACTTCCTGCCCGCGATTTTCTTTGTCGTGGCTGTCTTTATCGCATTCTCCACGGGAACCAGCTGGGGAACCTTCGGCATCCTTATTCCCATTGTTGTCAAGGTTTTATCCAACGACCCGCAGCTTATGATCATCGGCATCTCCGCCTGCCTTGCAGGCGCTGTCTGCGGAGATCATGTCAGCCCGATTTCCGATACGACCATCATGTCCTCGGCGGGTGCTCAGTGCGACCACGTAAACCATGTCTCTACTCAGATGCCCTATGCCATGACCGTCGCCGCTGTGTCCTTTGTCGGCTACATAATAGCGGCGTTTACACGGAATGTCTGGATAATTCTCGGAAGCTCGATTGCTATTCTTCTCCTTACGCTGTTCGTAATTCGTGCGAAAGAGAGCAGGAAGGATAAAATGGCTGCAGAATAAGTGAAAAAATGGCATTTGACCTACGGCCCGTACTTTTAGTGCGGGCCGTTTTTAATGGACAGGATATAATAAAAGTAGTATAATATAACGATATTACTCATAGAACAGGAGATGTGCAGGAAAATGCTGCCGATCATCTTTCTTATAATAGCTGTGGCGTGTGTTTTTGCGTTTTTTGCTGCGTATCTTCTTCTGTTTCGCAGCCGATTTCCGGTCGCAGATGTGGAGGAGAGGGAGACCTCGCGTCTTTCCTATCCCCGCAGGCGCTTTCCCATGGAGAAAAAGGATGCGCTTCCGCTTATCATTATAACAGTCGTCTATGCCGTCGTAGCCTTTTGGGGGCTGGGCGACCGTACCGCGCCCACCAGCTTTTGCACCTTTTCCGGCGAGGGGCAATATGCGGTCGTTGAGCTTCCCGCAGAAACGCTAATATCCAAAGTCATGTATTATTCTGGACTGTTCAACGGAAACTATTTTCTGCAGTATTCCGACGATGGGGAGAATTACACGGATGCTGCGGTTCTGGAGCAGAAGCATTCAGGCGTGCTCAAGTGGCACGAGCAAAGCCTGGCGGATGTCCAGAAGGCAGCGAAGTACATCCGTATCATCTCCGATTCCAAGCTGCAGATGGGAGAGCTCTGCCTCTACGATTGGGCAGGCGACCTTATCCCGACAGAGGGCTTTGTCTACGACGACGCCTGTGCAGGGCTCTTTGATGAGAGGGGACTGGTTCCCGACAGTCCCAGCTATCTGAACGGCGCCTATTTCGACGAGATCTACCATGCTCGCACAGCCACGGAGCACATTGTGGGCATCTACCCTTACGAGGTGTCCCACCCACCGCTGGGAAAGCTGATCATCGGTCTCGGTATCAGGGCTTTTGGCCTCAACCCCTTTGGATGGCGCTTTATGGGAGTGCTGTTCGGCGTACTGATGCTGCCCTTTTTGTATGTCTTTATCAAAAATCTCTTCGGGTCAACGGCAATCTCCGCCTGCGGCACGGCAATTTTTGCGTTTGACTTTATGCACTACGTGCAGACACGCATTGCCACCATTGACACCTACGGCGTTTTCTTCATACTGCTGATGTACTTCTTTATGTACCGCTATATCACCGTGCCCAGAGACGATCCTTTTACTCCAAAATGGAAAGAGACGCTGCCTCTTTTTCTGTCCGGTCTGAGCTTGGGCCTTGGCTGTGCAAGCAAGTGGACGGCGGTTTACGGCGGAGCGGGGCTTGCTCTCATCTGGCTGCTTTTCCGCATCGCGAGAGGCAGAGAGCTGTGCAGTACAGGGCATACCGGCGAACACCGCATTGAGCTTGTGACAAACATCCTTCAGTGTGCGGCGTTTTTTGTGCTTATTCCCGCTGCAATCTACTATGTCAGCTACTGGTACTATGGAACCGCGAGGGGACTGCACGGCGACGTATCCATGCTCTTTTCAAAGGAATATGCGCAGATAGTCCTGGAAAACCAGAAGTTTATGTTCACCTACCACGCCGGCGTGACAGCCACGCACCCCTATTCGTCCCGTTGGTACCAGTGGATAGTTGACGGCAGACCGATACTCTACTATCTGGAGTCTCTTCCTGACAACTACAAATCCGCTTTTGCGGCGTTTATGAACCCCTTGGTATGCTGGGGAGGCCTTTTGGCGATAATCTCCATGGCCTGGCGAACTATACGCTACCATGACGGCAAGGCGCTGTTCATACTCATAGGTTATCTTGCAAGCCTTGTGCCTTGGATGTTCATTTCACGCATAACGTTCGAATACCACTATTTCCCCTGCCTTATCTTCCTTGTGCTGGCACTCTGCCACGTTTTCAACAGTTTCCGTCTTAGAGACAGGCACTGGAAGCCAAAGGTATACGGGGCGGCGGGGGCGTGCATCCTTCTCTTTGTGCTGTTTTATCCGGTGCTCTCCGGCATACCCGCGCCAAGATGGTATACTGACCTGCTTGCATGGATACCCGACGCGTGGCCGCTCTGACGGGATTTGGCGAAAGGAACATTACAGATGTACTTTACAGATAACCACATACACAGCCTGTGCTCACCGGACGGGTACGGCTCCATGACCGAGATGATGGAGGCGTCCTATGCGGCGGGCGTGCGCCACATGTGCTTTACGGATCACTGCGATATGGACAATTACCTGACAGGCGCGCCCGACCCAGACTGTTTTTCGTTTCGGGACAGGATGAACCAGCTTTACGCCGAGGCGTTAAAGGCAAAACCCGGCGACATGACGCTGTGCCTCGGGCTTGAGCTGGGCGAGGGAAACCACAACCCGGAGCTTGCCGCGGAAATCGCGGCTTCGCCTGAGCTGGATTTTGTCCTGGGCTCCCTCCACAATCTGCGCGGTACTGTGGACTTTTACGAGATGAGCTATACGGACGAGACGTTCTGCCGCAACTTGCTGGACCTATACATGGGCGAGCTTTTGGAGCTGGCTGGACTTCCGAGCTTCGATGTTATGGCGCACATAGGCTATCCTGTGCGCTACATCAGAAAAGCGGGCTTTTCGTCGGACATGACCACAGATACACACGGCGACAGGCTGAGAGCTCTTTTGAAAAAGCTGATCGAGAGCGGGAAAGGTATTGAGATAAACTGCGCGGGCTACCGCAACAGATACCTGAACGACAGCGTGCCCGCTTTCGATATACTGCGCTTGTATAAGGAGATGGGCGGCGAAGTTATAACCGTTGGCAGCGACGCGCACAAAACAGAACAGGCGGGCAGCGGACTTAACAAGGGTTTTGACATTCTGCGCAGTCTGGGGTATAAGTATGTTACGGTTTTTGAAAAGAGAAAACCAAAATTCATAAAGCTGGACTAGAAACGGGGAAGAAAAATGATTGCTATCGGAAGCGACCACGGCGGCTTTGCGCTCAAACGGGAGATAATGAAGTACCTAGACGAAAAGGGTCTTGAGTACAAGGATTTCGGAACCTACACGGAGGATAGCTGCGACTATCCCGACTACGGCGAGGCTGTCGGCCGTGCCGTCGCAGGCGGGGAGTGTGAGCGCGGAATAGTTATCTGCGGAACAGGTATAGGCATATCCATTTCGGCAAACAAAGTAAAGGGAGTCCGCGCGGCGCTCTGCGGAGACTGCTACAGCGCCGAATACACGCGCCGCCACAACGACGCCAATGTGCTGGCTCTCGGTGCGCGAGTACTTGGGACCGGCCTCGCTCTGAAAATTGTCGAGATTTTTTTGGGTACGGATTTCGAGGGAGGCAGACATGCAAGGCGTGTCGAACTGATCTCGAAGATAGAGGAGAGAAACTGACCCCTGGACGGAGGTGAATTTATGGCGATAAAACCGAAGGACGTATATCAGGGTAGGCGTAAGGCCGGGAAACCCGGAAGGATTATCGCCTGGACAGCGGCAGCGCTGTTCGTTTTGGCGATAGCTCTGTTTTTCGGGCTGCGTCATTTTGCGGTATACGACGAATACGGAAACGCTACTGTCGTATTGCCGTTTTCGCAATCGGCTGAAAAGTGATTGGACATATTCGACAAAAACCGACTTTTTCTTTTTACTGTAACTATTTGTTTCAATTTTCAAAAAAGGGCTTGCATTTAGGTTTTTGCTGTGCTACAATACAACTTGCGTTTTAGCAGTAAGGCTACGAAAGAGGTGAACATGATGAAGGAAGGTATCCATCCTAACTACGAGCAGACCACGATAAGGTGTGCTTGCGGCGAAGTTATAGAGACAGGCTCCACGAAGAAGGACATAACAGTTGAAATTTGCTCGAAGTGTCACCCCTTCTTTACAGGCAAGCAGAAGCTGGTCGATACCAGTGGCCGCGTCGAAAAGTTCAACAAGAAGTTCGGCCTGTAGTTTTATATTTATTCTGTCTTTTCTGTGGTCCGCTCCTTTTGGGAGCGGGCCATTTTCGCTTATATAAAAAGCTCTCTGCACCGAGGTGCAGAGAGCTTTTCTGCTATAATTAGAACTCAACATTCAGTCCCGAACGCAAAAAGCACAGTACACAGCCTGCTACGGGTTTTCCGCTTATGCGCTCCATGGCGAAGGCATAGGCGTCAAGCTGCTTTTTATAGTGCTCTGCGACCGCGCCAAGCGTCTCCGCCGTGACATAGTCGGTCTTGTAATCGATTATTGTTAGCGCGCCTTTTTCCTCAATGCAGCAGTCGACAACGCCCTGTAGCAGCAGCTTTTCTTCACCCGCGCCATCAAAAAACTTTTCGGCGGGGCAGAGTATCGAAAAGCGAAATTCCCGCAACACACTGTCCGCGGCTTTTATTCGCGAACCCACGTCGGAGGCAAAAAAGCGCTTGATGGCCTTAACGTCCACCGCTTTGGCCTGGGCCGGCGTGAGCTGGCCGAGAGCGGCAATGCGCTCAACCTCGGCGCGGATGCTGTCCTCCGTTGCCGCCGCATCAAAGTCGATGAACTGCATGACTATGTGGGTTGCAGTACCGCGCTCGGCGGCGGTCAGAGAGCGGTCGCTGCCGGAGAGATCCGGCAGACGGAATATGCGTTCACGTCTTGGGGCAAGCTCCAGCGCCTCGTCGTCCTCTTCCTCGTCTGGCAGCGCTGTTGCGGTCAGCTTTGAGGGCAACTTGGCGGCCGAGGAAAATGGATAGGTGAAACCGAGAGAGGAGCGGAGCTTTTTCAGGTCTTCCGACTCCTCCGGTATACGGCGGACCATTCCCAGCTCGGGATTTTTACCCGCATCCGCTATGTCCGCGGCTGCGGTTTCAAGGCAGATCGTCCGGCCGCCGTCCGTGATAGCCGACATGACAAGCCAGCTCGCGTAATTCGGCGAGGTTTTCAGAATCTCAGGCGCGATCGGCGAGCTGAGTCCCTCGGAGAGCTTTTGTATCATGGCGTCTGGGTCTGCGGAGGTACAGGAGATGTAAAGC
>JAAYCC010000025.1 GCA_012729875.1 Clostridiales bacterium
CTGTATTTCCCCAAGACGGCACATCGTTTAATGAATTATTGAGGATTTCCGACCAGAGGATGTACTCAAACAAAGAGATGTCTAAACACGGGAGAGCCAACGCATAGCGGATAAAGAGACGGCGTTAAAATCCGCGCTGTACATAAAGCCGGTCTACGTATACAAAGAGTGTAGCCGGCATACTTTTCTTTTAAAACTGGCAGACCTTGGTCAGAATAAAAAATGGACAGCTTCATTTAGAAGCTGTCCGTTTTTGCCGAGATAAAAAATTATAGACCCAATTGGTTCAAAACTACTTTGAGCTGCTCTGTATGAACTGTGCAAGCTTTGAATCCATGGTTTTGATATGGGTTATAAGCTGGCTGACCTTGGTATTTACTTCTGCAACAAGAGATATGGTCGGACCGTCCTCTTTGAGCCTTGCGGCCACATTTTCAAATTCCTTGAGAAAGCCCTGGTGCCAGTTCCTGTGTAGGGCATATTCCGTATACTTATACTTTACCTGGAGTTCTTCTTCATGTGAAAAGTGAGTTTTAGTATAATTTGAAAGGAATTCTACTGCTTTTCCGACTTCCTGACGGCCCTTACCCTGGCTGCAGGCGACGACCAGCTCATCTGCGGCTTTTATAAGCTGTTTGTGTTCGTTGTCTATAAGGGCGTTGCCCGTTTCAAGATCTTTGGTCCATGTGAAAGCCATTTTATGCCCCCCAATTCTCTATCTAAAAAATTATTCACCTGTGAACTTGTCCTTTGCGACATAGCTTGTATGAAGAAGCTCATGGGCCCTGTGGCTGCCGGGCTTTTCCAGATACTTGTCGTAGACTTCCTTAATAACAGGGTTGTCATGCGATTTGCGCAGAGGCATTGAGCTGTCCTGAGAATATAGGGCCTTTGCGCGGAGCTTCTTGAGATCAACATTATTGCGGACCTTGGCCGGCTGTATAGGCTGACCGCCGCCGTTTACGCAGCCGCCTGGGCAGGCCATGACCTCGATAAAGTGGTAGTTTTTCTCGCCGCTTATGACGGATTCTAGAAGCTTTTCCGCGTTCTTGAGCCCGGAGGTTACGGCTACGTTCAGGGTGAGGTCTCCGACCTTGTAGGTCGCCTCCTTGATGTCCTCCGTACCGCGGACGTCTGTGAACTCCACTGGAGCCGCGGTATCGCCGGTTATCCACTCGGCGGCGGTTCGAAGAGCGGCCTCCATAACTCCGCCGGTAGCGCCGAAGATGACGGCAGCTCCGGTGGATACGCCGAGGGGATCGTCAAACTTCTCATCGGGGAGAGCGGTGAAGTCGATGCCGGCACGCTCTATCATGCGGGCAAGCTCGCGGGTGGTGAGAGCGACATCGATATCGGGAATGCCGTTTGCTGCCTGCTCCGGACGCTTGCACTCGTATTTCTTTGCTGTACAGGGCATAATGCTGACCATGAAGATGTTTTTGGGATCAATGCCCAGCTTTTCGGCGTACCAGCTCTTTGTGACAGCGCCGAACATCTGCTGGGGGGATTTGCAGGTGGAGAGGTTTTCAATAAAATCGGGGAAGTAGTGCTCGCAGTAGTTGATCCAGCCGGGGGAGCAGGAGGTGATAAGCGGGAGCTTGCCGCCGGTTTTTATACGCTCGACCAGCTCGTTTGCCTCCTCGACTATGGTGAGGTCGGCCGAAAAGTCGGTGTCAAATACATCGTCGAATCCAAGACGGCGCAGTGCTGCGACCATTTTGCCTTCGACGTTTGTTCCGATAGACATACCAAAGGACTCGCCGAGAGTAGCGCGGATCGAAGGTGCGGTCTGGACGACGACTCGCTTCTCGGGATCGCGGAGAGCCTCCCAGACCCTGTCCGTATCGTCACGCTCAAACAGAGCGCCGGTCGGGCATGCGACTATGCACTGCCCGCAGGAGACGCAGGCGACTGTGTTGAGTGGGGCGTCGAACGCACAGCCGATATGGGTGTTGAAGCCGCGGTTGTTGACGCCGATGACGGCCGCAGCTTGGTTTTGGTCACAGACGGCGGTGCAGCGTCGGCAGAGAATGCACTTGCTGTTGTCGCGTATCATGTGGGTCGCGGAGTCGTCAATTGTACTGGGGGTCATTGCGCCGTCAAAGCGGCGCTCGTCCTCAACGCCGTAGTCGCGGCAGAGCTTCTGAAGCTCACAGTTTCCGCTGCGTACACAGGAGAGACACTCGCGGCGGTGGTTGGACAAAAGCAGCTCTAGATTTATGCGGCGTGCCTCAAAAACGCGCTTGCTGTTCGTGATGACTTCCATGCCTTCGGCTACAGGGTATACGCAGGCTGCGTTTAGCTTGGGAGAACCCTTTATCTCAACAACGCACATACGGCATGCGCCGATTTCGTTGATTTCTTTGAGGTAACAGAGAGTCGGAATATCAATGCTTGCCTGACGGGCTGCGTCGAGAATAGTTGTGCCCTCGGGGACAGTGACGGGAGTGCCGTCTATTTTCAAATTTATCATTTTAACTTCGCTCATTTAGTCATCCTCCTCTCTTATTTCTTCTCAATTGCCTTAAAGCGGCAGCTGTCATAGCAGACGCCGCACTTTATGCACTTGCTTGTGTCGATAACGTGCAGCTTCTTCGGTTCTCCGGATATAGCGGAGACGGGGCAGTTCCTCGCGCAGAGCGTACAGCCCTTGCACTTGTCGGGGTCGATGTGGTAGGTTATCAGCTTCTTGCATACTCCGGCGGGACAGCGCTTTTCAACGACATGCGCCTCGTACTCATCGCGGAAGTAGCGCAGAGTGGACAGAACAGGGTTCGGAGCTGTCTGGCCCAGACCGCAGAGAGCGTTTTCCTTTATGAAGTAGCAGAGATTTTCGAGCTTGTCTATGTCTTCAAGCTCAGCCTGACCTGAGGTGATCTTTTCGAGCAGCTCAAGCATACGGCGTATACCGATACGGCAGGGGGTGCACTTGCCGCAGCTTTCGTCTACCGTGAACTCCAGGAAGAACTTTGCTATATCGACCATGCAGTTGTCCTCGTCCATGACTATCATACCGCCTGAGCCCATTATGCTGCCGATAGCGGTGAGGTTGTCATAGTCGACCGGGACGTCGAGATGCTCTGCCGGGATGCAGCCGCCGGAAGGACCGCCGGTCTGAACTGCCTTGAATTTCTTGCCGTTGGGTATACCGCCGCCGATCTCCTCGATGATCTCGCGCAGCGTTGTGCCCATAGGAACTTCAACAAGGCCGGTGTGCTTTATTTTGCCGCCCAGAGCGAAGACCTTTGTGCCCTTGGACTTTTCGGTGCCCATTGAGGAAAACCAATCGGCACCATTTAGTATTATCTGAGGGATGTTGGCGAGCGATTCAACGTTGTTTATTATTGAGGGCTTGCCGTAGAGACCCTTTACAGCGGGGAAGGGGGGGCGAGGTCTCGGATCGCCGCGCCCTCCCTCTATGGAGTTGAGCAGAGCCGTCTCCTCGCCGCAGACGAATGCGCCTGCGCCGAGACGGATTTCCACGTCAAAGTCGAAGCCGGAGCCGAGAATGTCCTTACCGAGCAGACCGAGCTCACGGGATTGAGCTATAGCGATTCTGAGGCGTTTGACAGCTATGGGATATTCTGCGCGGACATAGATATAGCCGCGGTTTGCCCCGATGGCATATCCGGCAATGGCCATAGCTTCGAGAACTGAGTGCGGGTCGCCCTCAAGAACGCTGCGGTCCATGAATGCGCCGGGGTCGCCCTCGTCGGCGTTGCAGCAGACATATTTGTCGCCTGCGGGCTGAGCCGCGGCAAAACCCCATTTTCTACCGGTCGGGAAGCCGCCGCCGCCGCGGCCGCGAAGGCCGCTGTCCGTGACAGCCTTTATGACCTCCTCAGGAGTCATTTCCGTAAGGCACTTTGCAAGAGCCATATAGCCGTCATAGGCTATGTACTCCTTGATGTTTTCGGGATCTATGACACCGCAGTTGCGCAGTGCAACACGCTTCTGCTTGCGGTAAAAATCAGTGTCGTCAAGGCTGGTTATGGTGTCCTCCTTGACGGTCTCGGTATAGAGGAGACGTGTTACGAGTCTGCCCTTGAGCAGATGCTCCTGAACAATCTCTTTTACGTCGTCTGGAGTAACCTTTGAATAAAACGCGCCTTCCGGGTACACGACGACAACGGGACCGAGAGCACAAAGACCGAAGCAGCCGGTCTGAATAACCTTTACCTCGTCTGCGAGACCTGTGTTTTTAAGTTCTTCTTCAAAGTGGTTGAATACTTCATCACTTTTAGAGGAATGACAGCCGGTACCGCCGCAAACAAGGACATGGGAACGAACCATATTTCTTTACCTCCTTATTCAGCGTTGGCACCAATGGTGTATTCCACCACGGGGGAGCCGTTTACTACGTGCTGTGCAATGATTTTCGGAATTTTTTCCGGAGTGACGTGGACGTAAGTTGTCTTCTTGCCGTCGGCATCGAATATTTCAACAACAGGCTCAAACTGACAGATGCCGATACAGCCTGTCTGCGAGACTATAACGTCGTGAAGGTTGCGCTTTGCAACCTCTTCGGTGCAGGCTGCGAGAACAGGGCGCGCGCCTGCCGCAATACCGCAGGTCGCCATACCGACGACTATGCGCATGCGGTAATCGCTGTCGCGGCGTACACCGACCTGCGATTTCATGTCGTCACGCATGGCCTGAAGTTCAGCTAAGGTCTTCATTATATGGGCTACCTCCTATATTTGTGGGTTTATTTTTTTGAGAACTGAGAAGCTCATCAGTGTTTTCATTTAAGTATTCGCGGATGAACTGCGAGACTTTCGGGTCGTTGAGAGGGATGTCCTTCAAAATATTTCGAAAGCTGCGCGTGTCAAGTTCAATTTCACCGCGGCCGATGCGGCGGGTATATATAAAGTCCATATCGGGATTACAGTGGATAAGGGTGGACACCGTCTCGTTTATATTACCCAGTGGCATTCGGTCGACGCTGGACAGCACAAAAGCGGCTTTGACAACGGTGCCGCTACCGGGTGTACTGGAGATATCAAAGCTCCCGCCGGTCAGCTCAGCCGCCATTCGGAAAAACGGTATGCCAAGACCTACTTCTCTGGTGGTTCGGGTAGTGTAAAAGGGGTCGGTGACCCTCTCTACCTGCTCCGGAGCCATGCCGCAGCCATCGTCGCTTATTGTGACGGTCAGCAGATCCTGTGAAGGTTGCTCATCCACCGTTATATGGACCAGCGCTGCGCCTGCGCGAACTGAGTTCTCCGCAATGTCCAATATGTTCATGGAAAGCTCCTGCATCATAGCGGGGACCTCCTGGTAATCGGTCTACTTACACTCTTCTAAAATTGCGTCGAGAGAGTCCACATTCAGGTTGCCGTATACCGTTTCGTTGATCGACATAACGGGGGCAAGTCCGCATGCACCCATACAGCGGCAGGCATCCAGAGAAAACTTCCCGTCGGGAGTGGTCTCGCCGTCGCCGAGGTTGAGCTTTTCCTTAAGCTTTTCGTATATCTCCCCGGCACCCTTGACGTAACAAGCGGTTCCAAGACATACTGATATTGCGTATTTCCCCTTTGGGTTGAAGTTGAACTGGGAGTAAAAGGTGGCTACAGAGTAGACAGTCTCGGAAGACACGCCCATCTCGTATGCGATAACTTCTATGACCTTTTCGGGGAGATATCCATAAATATCCTGTGCGGCCTGAAGAATCTGAACCAGAGAATTGTCTACTCTAAGGGCTGCGATCTGTTCGCGAAGCGTGGCGTCCTGCTCCGCGGTTCCGACAACTGTAGTCGAACAACTATTGCATGACATTTGTGCTTTCCTCCAATATACAAAATAAAGGTTCCCGATGACGAGCTATTTGACAAATTTTTGACAATAGCTCAAGCGGCAATAGACGCTTTTTTTATATTACCACAATAAACTATATTTTGCTACACTTTTTTTATGGATAAACGAGTACAATATTACTTTGTTGTCTTGCAAAAACAGATATGTTATAATGTATAAGTAACGATCAGTTTTCCGATTATTAAGTCCCTTTCAAAACCTGCTTGAATATGTCCGGAGAAGAAAAACAGGTGGATTATAGCTCGCGTTTACTTACGAACTGATTCGAACAGTTGAAATAACGGAGGAATCAATATGCTTATAAGGGATATCATGAATGTTCTGGATGCCGAATTGCTTACGGGCGAGGAGCTGCTTGATGTTGATGTGCACACGGCCTGCGGAAGCGATATGATGAGCGATGTACTTGCATATGTAAAGGACCAGGCCGTACTCGTCACGGGGCTTCTCAACCAGCAGGCGATACGTACAGCGGCTATGATGGACATGGTGTGCGTCATTTTTGTCAGAGGCAAGCGTCCTGACCAGAAGATAATCGAATGTGCAAAGGAAAACGGCATTGCGGTCATGACTACGACCCACAGGATGTTCACGGCCTGCGGACTGTTATACAAGGCAGGGCTGAATGGGGGTATGAAAGTAAAATGACCGTTAACTCGCTGCACTACCACTATGATGTACCGGGCGATGATTTTACCAGGGCGGGCGTGGCCTCCGGAGCGGTAAAACAGATACTTAAGCAGTTGGGTCTTAACCCGGAGACAGTCAGAAAAATGTCAATCGCTCTCTATGAGGCCGAGATCAATATGGTCATACACGGCGGGGGCGGCGTGATAGACATTGATATTGACGACGACAAAATAGTAGCTCTGGTCAGCGACCAGGGGCCGGGAATTGAGGATCTCGATCTTGCGATGCAGGAGGGCTGGTCAACAGCGTCAGAGCAGGAGCGTAATCTGGGCTTCGGTGCTGGAATGGGACTGCCCAACATGAAGAAATATTCCGACGAGCTTGAAATTAACAGTGAAGTGGGTGTCGGTACCTCCGTTAAGATAACGGTCAATATCGAAAAGAGCGGTGAACAGCGCGACTGAAAGATAAAACCTGTAAAGGAGGTTCGGTATGTCTGAATATTTTCACTCTGTTACTTTGAACACCGAACTCTGCCACGGCTGCATAACCTGTGTGAAGCGCTGCCCGACGGAGGCTATACGGGTACGTAACGGGAAGGCGCAGATAATAGAGGGCCGCTGCATCGACTGCGGAGAGTGCATAAGGGTGTGCCCGCATCACGCGAAATACGCCATAACAGATCCGCTCAGTTCTATAAAAGAATTTAAATTCAAAGTGGTTCTGCCCCCGCCGTCCCTTTTTGGGCAGTACAAACGTCAGGAGGATCTGGAGCTTATAAGGGCCGGACTCCTGAAACTGGGCTTCGACGCAGTCTACGAGGTTGCCGCGGCCGCTGAGCTGGTGTCCTCCGCCACAAGGCAGCTGTTAAACGGCGATCGGCTTAAAAAGCCTGTTATATCCTCCGCGTGTCCAGCGGTATTGAGACTTATACGCATACGCTTTCCGAATCTTATAGACAACATACTTCCTCTTTCCCCTCCGATGGAGGTCGCGGCGATGCTGGCGAGGAGACGGGCGGTCAGAGAGACCGGTCTTTCTCCGGAGGACATCGGCATTGCCTTTCTTACGCCGTGCCCCGCTAAGGTCACGTCCATCAGAAACCCGATAGGTATCAAAAAGAGCGAGGTCGATCTCGCTATATCCGTCAGTGAGATATATCCCGCACTGCTCTCGGCGATGAACGAATGTGCCGAGGAGGGTCTGGGGCCGGATACTGCCCAGAGCGGAAGAACCGGTATGTCCTGGGGCAACAGCGGCGGTGAGGCGGCCGCAACACTGACCACCGGCTATCTTGCCGCCGACGGCATAGAAAATGTAATAAACGTCCTTGAGGAGATGGAGGACGACCGCCTTTCCGATCAGGTGTTTGTGGAACTCAACGCCTGTCCCGCGGGCTGTGTCGGAGGGGTTCTCAACATCGAAAATCCCTATGTGGCCGTCACCAGAATGAAGCACCTTCAGGCCTACCGTCCCGTTTCCTGCAACAGCATATCTGAAGCGGGTATTCCACCCGATATGAAGTGGGACGCTAAGGTCGAGCCTATAGATACACTGCGTCTTGACCCGAGTCCGACGGAATCCATTAGGATGATGGGCGAGCTTGAGGAGATCGAGTCCCGGCTTTACGGCTTGGACTGCGGCTCATGCGGCGCTCCCTCCTGCCGTGCGCTGGCAGAGGACATTGTACGCGGGTATTCGACCGAGGACGCCTGCATCTATCTGCTGAAGGACAAGGTCGAATCGGTCAGAGACAGCTTGCTGTCGCTAACTATAAACAAACGGGATAAAGGTGAGGTCCATAAGCATGAAAGTTAAAGAGCTCTGCGAAAAACTCGGGTGGGAGACAGTCTTCGGCGACGGAGAAAACGAGATCACGGGCGGGATATATTGCTGCGACCTGCTCTCAATCGTCATGGGCAGGGCTCCGGCCGGCAGCCTTTGGATCACCGTTATGGCCAATGTAAACGCTATGGCGGTGGCAACGCTTGCCGATACTGCCTGCGTAGTTCTTGCCGAGAATATGCGCATGGACGAGGAGGCGGCCGCAGGTGCGGAAAAGGGAAACGTCACCGTACTGTGTTCGGGGAAGCCTGTTTTCGAGACGGCTGCCGAGGCGGCAAAGCTGCTTGAGCTGATATAAACCGTACTAAGCGGTACAGAGAGGGAATAAAATGCCTCAATATGCCTATGATCTGCATATACATACCTGCCTCTCCCCCTGCGGTGATACGCTCATGACTGCGCCGAATATTGTCAACATGGCTTATTTGAAAGGCTTGGACATAATAGCCATAACGGACCACAATACAGCAAAAAATGCAGCTGCTGTTGTGCGTGCGGCAAGGGGCGTTCCCCTGACTGTCATACCGGGTGTCGAGGTCACTACGGCGGAGGAAATACATGTCGTCTGTATTTTTCCCGACGTGGAGGGCGCAGAGGCGGCGGGCGAGGCGGTATATAAGCGCCTTCCCCCTATAGAGAACAGGCCCGAATACTTTGGCGAACAGATCCTGATGGACGAAAATGAGAGCGACCTCGGAACCCTGCCGCTGCTGCTCTCCAACGCCACAGACATATCAATAGACGAATTGCCGGATATGATGAGGGAGTTCGGAGGTTTCTGCTGGCCGGCGCACATTGACCGCCCCTCAAACAGCATACTGTCCGTTTTCGGTGTGCTCCCCGATAAGCCTGCCTTTCCTGCGCTGGAGGTATATAACCCGCACCGCTTCTTTGCAGATGGGTCAAATGCTATTTACAGGATGAACCACAGGATACTCACGAGTTCGGATGCGCACCGACTTGTGGACATTGCCGAGCGGGAGCGGTTTCTTGAGCTGGAGGAGCCGAGCTTCCGCGCGCTGAAAGCGGCGCTGCTGGGCGGCAGGTCGGATAAATTGTAGGTTGTATATAGGGCAAACGTGAAAAAGACCCGCAAACACAAAAGTTGTTTGCGGGTCTTTTTTACGTTTATTATTGCGACATTGAGTCAAGATCGCTGAAATAGGTTTTGATATTGCGTTTGACGTAGGCCTTTACAAAGGGTATGAAGTCCGAATCGGCGCAGGACCCGTTTTGTACGGTGCTGTAGCTGATGCCTATCTCGCCGAGAGTATCGTCGTATGCAGAGGCGACACAGTATGGACGTATTGAGGGAACGCTGAAAAACAGGGAACGGGGGATTATAGCGTAACCTAAGCCGCTGAGTACGTATTCTATAATAAGGTGAAAGTCATTTGTCTCACACACGATGTTCGGGTGATAATTGTACTTCTCCATATTAGGTGCGAGATTCATTCGCAGCGCGGAGTCCGGCGTTGTGGTTATAAGATCTGTACCGGCCATGTCGTCGAAGGAGACCATTTTTTTAGAGAGCATCGGATGTCCGGGAGGGAGCATTGCACAGGCGTGTTCTTTAAACACAAGCTCAGTTTTGATGCCTCTTGCGGGGTCCTCGCCGATTGGAGGGGAGCAGACTGCAAAATCCGTATCTCCGGTGCGCAGTGCGCTGATCATTTCATCGCGCGCGGCGTAGGACATCGACAGGACGGTTTCAGGATGCAATTTTTGATATTCCAAAACCATCTCCGGATACAGCGATTCGGTGTTTGTGAGAAGACGGATGGTGCGGGACTGGCGATCGGCCATTCTTTCCATATCGTCACGCAAATTGTCCAGCTCCACTAGGATCTTTTTTGCATGGGAATAGAATACCTCGCCGTATTTGTTAAGCTTGATCCTGCGCCCTACGTTGTCGAAGAGCCGAATGCCGACCTCTTTCTCAAGCTGGCCGATTATTTTTGTGAGGAAAGGCTGTGCCACTCCGAGCTTCTCGGCAGCCTTTGTAACATGTTCCATTTCCGCCGTAAGGCAGAAAAATCGCAGATCACGGATTTCCATTGGTACACCCCAATAAGTAATTGATTATTTTTCATATAGAGTAATAATTATGATGTTATAATCAAAAAATTATTTTACTTTTTACGATTTTGAATTTATTATTAAATTGCACATTTTATGCAATTTGTGCCAAAAAAATATTTTAACGCAAAAAAATAATATATATTAGATTATCACATTTTTTCTCAAAAAGAAATACATTTCAAAAATTTTAGAAAGTGTGAGCTTGTAATACAAAACGCACAGAGACTAAGCTATCTCTTGTGCGTTTCTTTTTATACCATATCAGCAGACGGAAAGCAAGGGTCTATCATCTTAATAAGGTGATATGGGTTTTGTCATATTATTTTTTTTGTTTACCGAAAGGCGGAGGGTAATAGCACGGACTCTTGACATTCTGGGGCGTCGGTAGATAATAGAACCTGTCAACATAAAGAGCGTTGAACTATAAGCAATCGGGAGTGGAGCATTTGGAATTTAAAGCTATCGTCGCACCAACCATAAAAGAGTTGTTTATTGATAGAATGATAGGGCTTATCCTATCAGGAAAGCTGGAGGTTGGGGAGAGGCTGCCGCCCGAACGCGAGCTAGCGGCGGAGATGAAGGTCAGCAAGACCATAGTCCATTCCGGGCTTACGGAGCTCGACCGCATGGGTTTTGTAAGTATTGTGCCGCGCAAAGGCACCTTTGTGGCCAACTACGCTGAGCTTGGTACGCAGGAGACACTGAACGCCCTGCTCAAATACAACGGCGGCAAACTTGATATGCACACGGTTAGATCTATGTTCGAATTTCGCAGCGCACTCGAGGGAACTGCATTCAAAAAATTTTCCGACAACCACAGTGATAAGGATATAGAGGCTCTGCAGCAGATCGTGGACAGAGTAAAGAAAATGTCGGCGGATGAGGACAGTTTTACTACCGAGGATCTCGCAGAAGAGATATTCTCCTTCCACCACGCGGTCTGCGTCAGGAGCGGAAATAATGTGTTTCCGCTGGTGCTCAACGCTTTCAGAACCGTCAGTATCGTATTTTGGATAAACGGTATTAGGATGTACGGACGTGAAGTCAGCGC
>JAAYCC010000172.1 GCA_012729875.1 Clostridiales bacterium
CTGGACCATATTGTCAAAGCGCCGCGAACCGCTGAAGTCCTTTGTAAACAGATGTCCTTCCATAAGTCTGTTGTTATAGGAGTCTATACATATAAGCAGATCGTTATCCCGCATAGATGTTGAACAGTCGAATATTCCCGGCATATTATACACCTGCTTTCATGATTACTTACCGGTACATTATAACATTCAAAAATTACGCCAAGGTTACATAATATATTCCTGTACAAAAAATTTGAACGCTTGCTCCGTATGATGCTGCTCTGTCAAGGACTCATCTGTACACAATTCTATCCAAAAAACTGACACAGTCAATTTAAACAGCTCCCCGGAAAAAATGTTTTTTCTTGCTTTTTCCATAGCTATAATATATCATAGGTCTGGTATTGTGGTATGTGGCATTACCAGTTTAGTTCTATTGGAGTGATCAGCTATGGAATTTACAAAACTTTCAGCTCCTACCCTCAAGGAGCTCTTTATTGAGCAGCTTGAAAATATGATTCTCTCAGGAAGAATACAGATAGGCGAAAAGCTGCCCAGCGAGCGTGAGCTTGCCGCTTCCATGCAGATCAGCCGCAGCGTAGTAAACGCGGGAATAGTTGAAATGGCGGACAAGGGCTTTCTTGAGATAATACCCCGCAGCGGAACCTATGTTGCAGACTATCGAAAGAAGGGCAAGCTGGAGACGCTCATATCCATCATGAAATTTAACGGCGGAACCCTGCCCGATGCCGATATTCGCTCAATCCTGGAGATTCGCCGCGTATTGTCTCCCCTCGCAATAGAGTTGTGTGTCAAACGTATAACCGACCCCGAGGTAGAACAGCTCTTCAGGTGCGCAGCCGCTCTGCAAATTGCCCAGACTCCCGAGCGAGCAGCGCAGGTTGTCTTTGAGTTCGACCACCTGCTCTGCAACTTTTCCGGGAACACGCTGCTCCCCCTCATCTTTTACTCCTTCAAATCCCCTAACGCAACTCTTTTCGAACGCTTTTTCCGACTGTACGGCTACGACTCCATGTGTGAGCGCACCAACGCCGTCTGCGAGGCTATTCGCCTTCGGGACGCCGACGCAGCCGTTGCAGCTATGGTCAGATCAATTGATGAGACCATTGAGGGCGCAACTAAACTCTACTATTGAAAACGGACGTCTGCGGTCAAGACCGCGGACGTTTTTTTGTATATATCTGCGTAAAATTGTATATATTGGTGAGAAATGTACAATATGTATGCATTATGTGCAAGTTAACATTAGATTTTCTACGCTAATTATTGAAACATATATTTGAATTTTTTGTGAACTTGGTATATTATAGCTTATTGCTGGGTAGAGGCATGTCCGCCTATGCCCGTGTGGAATTATTTTTGAGGAGTGAATCAATCATGGACAGTTATTTCTGGATTGGTTTCGTAGGTTTTGCCCTTGCAATCATTTTTGCTGCCGTTCAAGCAAAAAAGGTTATGGGCTACTCCGAAGGAACCGATAAGATGCAGAAGATCGCGGCATCCATTCGCGAGGGTGCCGATGCGTATCTGAAGCAGCAGTACACAACGGTAGCTAAGGTGTTTGCCGTTGTCTTCGTCGTCTTACTGGTTATGGCATATGCGACAGATGGCGAAATGCTCTCCAAGTACACACCATACGCATTTCTGACCGGTGGCATCTGGTCTATGCTGGCAGGGCTTATCGGCATGAGAATCGCAACCAGATCCAACGCACGTACCGCTCAGGCGGCTTCCGAGAGCCTGAATAAGGGTCTGCGTGTCGCATTCTCCTCCGGCTCTGTTATGGGCTTCACCGTAGTAGGTCTCGGAATGCTCGATATCTCCATCTGGTTCTGCCTGCTCTACTTCGTTTTTGATGTCAAAGATGCAGAAACCCTCGGTAACATCATGGTTATGAACGGAATGGGCGCATCCTTCATGGCTCTGTTTGCCCGTGTCGGAGGCGGCATCTACACCAAGGCTGCCGACGTCGGCGCCGACCTTGTCGGTAAGGTCGAGGCCGGTATTCCCGAAGACGACCCCCGCAACCCCGCTACCATCGCAGATAACGTCGGCGACAACGTAGGCGACGTAGCAGGTATGGGCGCAGACCTCTATGAGAGCTATATAGGCTCGGTTCTGGCCACCTTCGCTCTGGGCGCAGCCGCCGGATACGGCTTCAACGGCATGCTGCTTCCCATGGCTCTTGCAGTCTGCGGTATAATCTGCTCAATAATAGGTTCCTTCTTCGTCAGGACAAAGGAGGACGCAACTCAGAAATCTCTGCTCACCAGCCTTCGTACGGGCACCTATCTCGCAGCAGTCCTTTCCGCAGTTGCCGCCGCCCCCCTCTCCTACTACATTCTTGGAGTTGATAACAACTGCTGGGGCGTATATGCAGCTATTCTCAGCGGACTCATCGGCGGATGTGCAATCGGCTATTTCACCGAGTATTTCACTTCCGACACCTACAAGCCCACTCAAAAGCTCGCTGACGCTTCCGAAACCGGCTCCGCCACCATCATCATCGGCGGCCTGTCTCTCGGCATGAAATCAACACTTCCCTCCATTCTCATAGTTGCAGCTGCAGTTATGATCAGCTTTTTTGCTGCCGGCAACGGAGACACGAATCGCGGTCTCTACGGCATCGGTATTGCCGCTGTCGGTATGCTCTCCACCCTCGGCATCACCCTCGCGACAGACGCTTACGGTCCTGTAGCCGATAACGCCGGCGGCATTGCAGAGATGTCCGGTCTGCCCGAGGAAGTCCGCGAGCGCACAGACGCCCTGGACAGCCTTGGCAACACCACCGCCGCGACCGGCAAGGGCTTCGCTATCGGCTCCGCCTCTCTGACCGCTCTGGCTCTTATCGTCTCCTATGTGAACATCGCGAACGCAAAGCTCGGCACCGCTATGGATCTCAGCATAACAAATCCCACCATTCTTGTCGGTCTGTTTATCGGCGCAATGCTGACCTTCGTGTTCTCCGCCTTTACAATGAGCGCTGTTCAGACCGCTGCTCAGCACATTGTTGTTGAGGTTCGCCGTCAGTTCCGCGAAATTAAGGGCATCATGACCGGTGAGACCGATCCCGACTATGCAAATTGCGTATCTCTGTGCACAAAGGGTGCTCTTCACGAAATGATTGCTCCCTCTCTCCTCGCAATCATTGTCCCCCTCGCAACCGGTTTGATCCTCGGCGCCGAAGGCGTCGTAGGACTGCTTGGCGGCGTCTCCATAACAGGCTTTGCAATGGCAGTATTCATGTCCAACGCAGGCGGCGCATGGGACAACGCTAAGAAATATATTGAGTCCGGCGAGCACGGCGGCAAAGGCTCCGATTGCCATAAGGCCGCTGTTGTCGGCGATACCGTCGGCGATCCCTTCAAGGATACCTCAGGCCCCTCCCTCAATATTCTCATTAAGCTGTGCTCCACCGTTTCCATCGTTTTCTGCGGTCTGGTCACAAGCTTCAATCTGATGGGACTTCTGTAAAAACATAGTTTCATAACTAAAAAAATCCCCGTTCCACTCGTGAACGGGGATTTTCTAATTATCATTTTTTACTTACCGGAGTTCATGGCGAGATACGAATTGATAAAGCCGTCCAGATCGCCGTCCATGACGGCGTTTATGTTGCCGTTTTCAAATCCCGTACGGTGGTCCTTAGCCAAGGTATATGGCATAAAGACATAGGAACGGATCTGGCTGCCCCACTCTATCTTCATCTGGACTCCCTTAATGTCCTCAACTTTTTCCAGGTGTTCACGCTCCTTGATCTCAGCAAGTCTGGCCCTTAGCATCTGCATCGCGTATTCGCGGTTCTGATGCTGGCTGCGCTCAGTCTGGCAGGACACGACCACACCGGAGGGGATGTGTGTTATTCTAATAGCGCTCTCGGTCTTGTTTACGTGCTGTCCGCCGGCTCCGGAGGACCGGTAGGTATCTACCTTCAAATCTTCGGGACGTATCTCGATCTCCGCCTCGTCAGTTATTTGGGGCATGACCTCCACCGCTGCAAAGCTGGTGTGCCTGCGTCCCGACGCATCAAACGGAGATATGCGTACCAGCCTGTGGATGCCATTCTCGCTCTTGAGAAAACCGTAGGCGTTTTCGCCGTCTATCGAGATCGTCACGCTCTTGAGGCCCGCTTCTTCGCCGTCCAGATAGTCCAGCACCTTAACGCCAAAGCCATGGCGTTCCGCCCATCGGATGTACATGCGGTAGAGCATGGACGCCCAGTCCTGAGCCTCCGTACCTCCCGCTCCTGCGTGTATGGATAGGATCGCGCCGCAGGAGTCATACTCACCGGAGAGCAGGGTAGTAAGCCTCGCCTCCTCCAGTCTTGACTGGAACAGTTCAAAGCCGGAGACAAGCTCGTCCAATAAAGAGTCGTCGTTTTCCTCCAGTGCCATCTCACAGATAGTGAGCAGGTCGTCGAACTCGCCTTTGAGCTTTTCATAGCCCTCAAGCTTGTGCCGGAGGTGTTTTGTCTGTTTAAGCACCCTCTGCGTGTTTTCAATGTCGTCCCAAAAGCCCTCTGCTTCGGTCTCCCTCTGCAGCTTCTCAAGCTCTCTTTTGGTATCCTCAAGTTTAAGCGCTTCTCCCAGGGTATCAAGCTGCGGACGCAAATTGTTGAGTTTGAATTTATAGTCTTCGAATTCTATCATATAGATTTCTCCCATTGCTAAACATCTGAAACAGTATATACAAAAAATCGTTTCTTGTCAAAAATAAAGTGCCGATAATTGCCGATTGGGCTTAAAATATTGCTTTGACTACTTTCATTTGATTTGGAAGTTTGTTATAATAGTTTTGATAAGTAATTCAGAGCCTCGACAGTGCCATTCGGGGCTAATATATACGAGAGAGGAAGATACAATTTGATAGCACATGGCAAGGACGTTAAGGTCTTCGCGGGCAACTCCAACAAAACGCTTGCTGAGGGGATCTGCAAACGCCTGAACCTCAACCTCGGAAACTCCATTGCGACCGCTTTTTCAGACGGCGAGATCTCAATCTCCATAAACGAGCCTGTCCGTGGTTCCGACGTTTTTATAGTACAGTCCACCTGCAGCCCCGTTAACAACAATCTGATGGAGCTGCTCATCATGATCGACGC
>JAAYCC010000173.1 GCA_012729875.1 Clostridiales bacterium
CTTGCCGAGACTGTTCTCTGCAAAGTACTGCATACGCTCATAAGCGCCCTTATCGGTCCACTGGGTGGGGATCATCTCGAACAGAGCCATCCAACGAGGAGGATTGAAGAAGTGGGTGCCCATGAAATACTTCTTGAACTCGTCGTCCATGACACTTACGATGTTGGTGCAGTTGACGCCGGAGGTGTTGGAGGAGACAATTGCATCGGGCTTGCGGTGGGGAGCGATCTGCTTAAGAACGCTCTGCTTGATGTCGATGCGCTCGGAAACAGCTTCAACGATCCAGTCGGCATCGTCAATCTCGTCGAGGTTATCGGTTGTGTTGCCGATTCTGACGTTTTTGACAGCGCCTCTGCTGAGGGTCATGTTGTTTCTGGGCTTTTTGATTCTGTCAAGACCGGCGAGTGAAAAACGGTTACGGAACTCGTAGCTGTCCTCAGTCAGGCCCTTTGCCTTATCTTCATCGGTAAGGCCCTGAGGGGGCACGATGTCAAGAAGTACCGTTTCTACTCCGACGCTTGCCAGAAGGCCTGCGATGGATGCGCCCATGACACCCGCGCCGAAAACAACGGCTTTGTTGATGTTTTTAATCATGAGATAGCTTCTCTCCTTTTGAATTCTTTTAAATTCAGCACAAAACTCAGAAGCCCTGTGCGGGATTTACTGATTTGCGTTACTCGATAAGCTCCTAACACCTGAAAGGAGCGCTGCTTTTCCTCTATAAAGATGCCAAAACAGCGGCAGGAGCCCTGAGAGAGGCAGACCATCCGCAACGGGCTTTATCAGTCTCACGCCCCCGCTCCCGAAAAGATGCGGGATGCTGTAACGGCTGGGTTATATAAAGACAGGAATTATCGGTAAATTGCTGCGGCGGTATGCCTCGTTAGCATAACGTACGTGTTTA
The DNA here is from genome assembly GCA_012729875.1 of Clostridiales bacterium. Classification (GTDB taxonomy): domain Bacteria; phylum Bacillota; class Clostridia; order Oscillospirales; family Oscillospiraceae; genus UBA2658. The sequence continues at coordinate 905 of JAAYCC010000173.1, forward strand.
TTTGAAGCTTGCTCTTCTCTTTTCGCAGAATGCGGAGACGCCTTCGAAGAAGTCCTCGGTCGCGCCGCAGACCATCTGAGCTTCGACTTCCTTCTTGACATACTCTTCGAAGCCGAGGAACTCGGACTCCCAGCAGAGCTTCTTCATGTACTCGTAAGAGGTGGAGGGGCCATATGTGAACTTCTTTGCTCTCTTCATTGCTGCTTCTGCAAATGCGTCGTCGTCTTCGATGACTTCCGCAACGAAGCCCAGAGCCTTTGCGTCGTCGGCAAAGATCATATCGCCGGTGAGAGCCAGCTCCATGCCCTTGTTGAGGCCGCAGGAACGGGTGAGAAGATAAATTCCGCCGGCGTCAGGGATGAGGCCGAGCTTTACAAAAGCCTGGATGAATACGGAAGCCTGGGTCGCGATAACATAGTCGCAAGCAAGAGCTACGTTGAAGCCGGCTCCTGCGCAAGCGCCCTGTACAGCACCGACAACGGGCTTCGGGCTCTTTCTGATAGCCTTTGTGACATTGGCCATCTTAGCGATGGACTTTCCGAATTCAGCGACAAACTCGTCCTTCGCGTGATTCTTGATACCGTCGTACATAGAGGCGACGTCGCCGCCCGCGGAGAAAGCCTTTGTGGTGGTGCTGTTGAGGAGAATAGATTTGACATTTGCGTCTGCGTCAGCCATATGGATAGCTTCTTCCAGCTCATCGAGCATGACCTCGTCAAATGCGTTCATGTTCTTGGGGCTGTCCATGGAGATGATAGCGACTTTTTCGCTCACTGCATACTTTACCTTGGTAAATTCCATGTTCTTTGTCCTTTCTCATTAAAGTTTTAAATATTTGTGTCCGCAGCCATAATAACGGACAGCAAACCTCTTTCAGTATTATACAAGCAAACCCACAGGCATTTCAAGATGCAACTTTCTCTTTTGTTAAAAACACATAATTATTGGGAAATTATTTTGCTACATTTACTCGCGGAACCCATTTATTTTCCACAGCTTTTCACATTTTGAGCCAGCTGCTTTACATAACATTTCCCAGTTGTTTTCGACAGCATCGCTACAATCCAAAAAAAGCCTCTCAAAGTATTTTTCTTTGCCCCGACTTTCCGTTTCTTTGCCGTTTTTTTCCCATGCCCTTTTGTGCACAATACATAGCTGAAAGTGCTTGCAATTCTGTAACCGATTCAGTATAATTAAGTGAATTATGTCGAGGACATAAGTCCTTATCGTAATTTCTCGGGACTCTCCTGTCGCCTTTCCGCTTTACGGCAGAGTCTCGACAATATATACATCGGCGCAAGCCGAAAAGCAAAAAAAGGAGAAACGCAATGTACAATCCCGATCCGGCAGCAAGAAAAACCACACAGCGCATGCTACAGAAGATGTACCCACGCACCAACGAAGGTTTCGCACAGCTCATCCACGCACAGCTCTACTTTCAGTTCATTCCCCTCTACATCTACTACATGAGAGAGGCTATTAATCCCTATCTGCCCGAGCCTCATAACCTCATCAAGCCCGAGGGCATAGAAAATGAAGTCGTCGCAGAAATGGTCAAGACCGCTTGCAACCACTGCGGCGCACATGCCGCTAAGCTTGAGACCAACACCTATCACGCAAAGGTTCTGCGCCTTGAGGATGCCGAACAGATCGTCACTCTCACCGAGGATCTAAACCTTGGCGAGCTGCCCAAGACCATTATGCCCTATGATATCGCGAAGACTGCCATCATTGACTCCCCCGACCGTATCGCCGTTATCGACTGCGTATGTCGTAAGATCCGCGGCGACGAGGGCTGCAAACCCCTCGATGTCTGTCTTGTCATCGGCGAGCCCTGGGTCTCATGGTGTTTGGATCGTGACCGCTACCTCAACGGCCGCCTGATCGACAAGGAAGAGGCTCTGAGGATCCTCCGCGAGTCCCACGAGAGAGGCAACGTCCACGCAGCATTCTTTAAGGATGTCGCCGCCGGCCGCCTGTACAGCATCTGCAACTGCTGCCCCTGCTGCTGCACAGCTCTGCTCTCCCAGAACTACCTGACCGCCCCGATGATGGCAGGTTCCGGCTACATAGCAAAGATCGATTACGACAAGTGCGTAAACTGCGGTCTATGCGAGAAGCACTGCAACTTCCTCGCCATCTACAGAGACAAGGACAACAGAGTCACCGTGAACGAGGAGCTCTGCCGCGGCTGTGAAGGCTGCCTGCAGTTCTGCAAGAAAGACGCTATACACCTTGAGCTTGTCGACCCCGAAGTCCTCGCTCCTCTGGACATCAAGGCCCTCAAGGCCCAGCTCAACGCCTGATTTATGCACGAGCTTGGCATACTGAACGAAGTGCTGGATACGGCGCTGAGGGTTGCCGAACAGCACGGCGGCAGTAAGGTCACAAAGATAACTTTGAGAATAGGACTTATGTCCGGTATAGTGCCGCGATTTGTTCAGTCCTATTTCGATGTATTGTCTAAAGACACTATCGCGAAAGACGCAAAGCTGATCATCGAAATCGATCCTGCGGTCTACTTGTGCTGCGACTGCGGCGCGAAAACCACATACACCGAGCAGGCTCCGCACTTTGAGTGTGAAAAATGCGGCAGCAGAACTCTGCGGCTGCTCTCAGGCTACGGTTTCCAGATCGTGAATGTCGGCATCGTCTGACCGAAAAGCTAAAGAAGAGACTGTGGATCAACCACAGTCTCTTCTTTATTCGTATTTCCGGAACAATCAATCAGACTGCTCGTCCAAAAGCTGTCCGTTTTCAAGAAGCTCTCTCCGTCCGTCCTCGTTGGTGTATATCTGATTGCGGTATACAACAAAACGCCAGAACAAAAACTCGGTGACAAAATTTACTACCATGGTCAGGACAAGAACTATGTACTCGTTCCAGCCGGCGTCCGTAAGCCTGACAGTCCAAAATATCGACAGCGGGGCAAATACCGCATAAAAGCCGAAAACCTTCAGCATCGCGATCGGCACGTTTGCGGCAGATTTGAAGGCAAATTTGCGGTTCAGCGTAAAGTTCCATATGACCGACAGCGCCAGCGCTATAAAGTAGGTCAGGCCGTACTCGTTTCCAAAAATCTCATCCAGCCCGGTCACTTTTTCAAGGTCAGTAAACTCGTTCAATACAGCGCAGGATACAAACTCTATCACTCCCGCAGAAATCGAAAACAGAAAGTATTTCAGCGCAATAAGTTTATTCTGTCTTTTTGTCAGACTGATTTTGCTTTTCTTTCCCATCGCTTTCCCTCCATCCTCTCTTTCAGAATAATACACCATCTCGAAAACTTGTTCAAGCTAAAGAATACAACTATTGCAATACGACGAAAAAGCTGAGATAATAGCAGCGGTATATCCAACGAATCGTCCGCGGGAACAACTCCACTTCTTTTTGGCCCGCCGGCGGAAAAAGGAGGATAAAAAACCGCTCGGCTTGCGGTGCGGCAGTGTGGAGACCTGTCGTAATGCCCCTGCAGTTTCGCTCTGCATGGGCGAGGCGCGGTTTGCGGAGGCATCCAAACTAAAGCCGGTCAAATGGCAACTGTTACCCTGAAAAACGTCAAAAAGGTATATGACAGAGACATTGTCGCGGTCTCGGATTTCAATCTTGAGATAGACGACAAGGAATTTGTCGTACTGGTCGGACCCTCCGGCTGCGGAAAATCGACCACTCTACGCATGGTTGCGGGACTTGAGGAGATCACCGAAGGCGAAATCTACATCGGCGACAGGCTTGTCAACGACGTACCGCCAAAGGACCGCGACATAGCGATGGTCTTCCAGAATTACGCGCTGTACCCCCATATGACGGTCTACGACAACATGGCCTTTGCCCTGAAGCTGCGCAAGATGAGCAAGGCGGAGATAGACCAAAAGGTCAGAGCGGCGGCGGATATCCTTGACATTGGTCAGTACCTCGACCGCAAGCCCAAGGCTCTGTCAGGCGGCCAGCGCCAGCGCGTCGCCATAGGCCGTGCAATTGTGCGCGAGCCACAGGTGTTCCTTATGGACGAACCTCTTTCCAATCTGGACGCCAAGCTTCGCAACCAGATGCGCGCCGAGATCATAAGCCTGCGGCAGCGCATAAACACCACATTTATCTATGTCACACACGACCAGACCGAGGCCATGACTCTCGGCGACCGCATAGTCATTATGAGGGACGGCTTCATCATGCAGGTGGGTACGCCCCAGGAGGTGTTCCACCATCCGGACAACCTGTTCGTAGCGGGTTTTATCGGCTCTCCCCAGATGAACTTTTTTGACGGAACCCTCGAAAAGGACGGCGGCGTCTACTGCGCCGTCATAGAGGGCACGCGCATTGACCTTCCCGAGGACAAACAGCAGTGTCTGCGTGATAGCGGCGCCGCTCCTCAGGATATAGTTCTGGGCATCCGTCCCGAGCATATCACCTCGGGAACTTCAGATTCAGGGGTGTTCAACGGCAGGGTCTCCTTCTCCGAGATGATGGGCAGCTCCGTTCATCTGCACGTCGACATGGCGGGCAAGGACGTCATAATCATAAAACCCCTGGCAGACCTCAGCGAAGCGCAAAACTCGATATACGTGCCTGGAGCGGACTTCAGATTCGTGATCGGCGGCGGGGTCAGCCATATTTTCAGCAAGGAGACACAGAAAAATCTGCTCTAAAGCTAAAAGAACTGCGGCAGTTGGTTTGAACTGCCGCAGCTTTTTTGTCACAGGCCCAGAATATATTTGCCGTAGTCGGTCATTTTCAGTTCTTCGCCCATGGCGTGAAGCTGTTCCCTGCTTATCCAGCCGTTGCTGTAGGCGTCCTCTTCAATGCAGCCTACAAGCTCTCCGGCCTCACTCTGTATACTGCGTATTATGCCGGCAGCTTTGTAAAGGCTGTCCGCCGTACCCGCGTCCATCCATGTGAAGCCCCGCTCAAGCGGTACGACCGAGAGCTGTCCCCGGCGGAGGTACTCAAGATTGACATCGGTAATCTCCAGCTCTCCGCGGGCGGAGGGTCTCAGGTTCTTTGCAATACTCACGACTTCACTGTCATAAAAATAGAGACCGGGAACAATGTAGTTGGACTTGGGAACACGCGGTTTTTCCTCTATGCTCGTGGCTCTGCCGTTTTCATCAAAAGCCACTACTCCGAAAGGGCGCGGATTCTCCACCCATATGCCGAAAACCACCGCGCCGCTTTTGTTTTCCGCAGCACAGCGCAGTTTAGTCTGCCAGTCGGCTGAGTAAAAAATATTGTCACCCAGCGCGAGACACACGCTGTCGTTTCCGATAAAGTCCGCGCCTATGAGCATCGCGTCGGCAATGCCACGTGCTGCGGGCTGCACCCTGTACTGAATGGACACACCCAGCTTGCCGCCGTCGTCCAGCAGCTCAGAAAATGCCTTTTCTTCCCCCGGCGGCACTATAATTAGTATATCGTCGCATCCGGCCTGTATTAAAGTAGACAGCGGATAGTATATAAGAGGCTTGTCATAGACGGGCAGCAGAGGCTTGCAGACAGGCTTGGTCATTGGATAAAGCCTCGTGCCCTTGCCCGCCGCAAGGATTATGCCTTTCACAGTATCACTCTCCCAATGGTTTGGCTATATCTTAACATATTCCTACATCAAGCGCAATCATTATGGACGCCGGCGCAATGAAAGCCCCAAAAAGAGCAGTATCAGTGGCCGCAGATATTGTTAACCTATATTGAAATTTATGGTTGACAACTCACTGACGGCACACTATAATGGGCACATCATTGAAGGAGTGTGCAGAAGCATGGAAAAATCAAAACAGAAAATCACTGTAAAAGACATGGCGCTCATCGCCCTGTTCACAGCAATAATCGCCGTATGCTCATGGACAGCCATACCCATGACCATACCCATCACCCTCCAGACCTTCGCCGTATTCGTGGCGGCGGGAATTCTGGGGCTCAGGCGCGGACTCATGTCCGTAGTTCTCTATATACTTCTCGGCGCCGTAGGCGTACCCGTTTTTTCGGGCTTCAGAGGGGGAATAGGCTTTCTTTTGGGCAACACTGGCGGGTATATAGTCGGCTTTCTTTTCACAGCGCTGGCCGTGGGTTTTGCGGCTGACAAATGGGGACGGAAGACTTGGGTGCTGGCGCCCTCTATGGTTCTTGGGCTTGCCCTTTGCTACGCCTTTGGCACAGCCTGGTTCATGTTCGTCTATGCCCGCAGCACCGGCGCTATAGGCCTTGCTACCGCTCTGGGCTGGTGCGTTGTCCCGTATCTCATACCAGACGCGGTGAAAATAGCCGTGGCTGTTCTGATAACAAACAGATTGGACAAGGCTCTCGGGGATAAAATCTGATAAGTAAAGGACGGAAGATAGCCTTCCGTCCTATGTTTTATTCTTCCCTACTCGTATTTCGTATAGTGCCGTAGTTTTACTCTGCGGGCTGGGAGCTCTTCCCCGGCAGCTCACCTCTGCGGGCCACGGTTTCCAATGTCAGAAACAGGGCATGCCTTCCGGCGGTCTCGGCAAGATGGTGTCCTTTTATGCGTATATAGCTGTTACCTGTTTTTTTGGAATTGACAGGAACTTCGCATTCGGCCTCAAATTCGGTATGTATGGTTCTTTCCAGCATATTGAGGATTTTCTTGCGGCTTTCACCATCGAACCACTCCAGAAAATCCAGCTTTTCATCAGCATACTCCCCTCTGGTGATTCCCATAAGCTCAAAAAATTTGTCGTTGAGTCGTACAGCCTCAACATTATTTCCGTAGTATTCCACTATTGCCGCTCCCCCCTCAAAGCTGTTGAAAAGCGGTGCCGCCTTCGTGGATATACTAAAATATTGTGTCGCACTCCCAAGGCCCGCACTCCATTTGGTCTCTTTGTAGTTCGGCGAAGTGCAGTCGTATCGAAGCAGAACCTCAAAAGCATCGGGCGGCATCGGCTTTGCAAAGTAATAGCCCTGCATCAGAAGACAGCCCAAGCTCTTGAGGTAGTCCGCCTGCACCTTTGTTTCAACTCCCTCGGCAATCACGGGTATCTTGATCCAGTGCGCCATCCGGATGACAGAACTGAGTATAGTTCCTCCGCGCGTGTCAATAAAGTCTTTACCAATGAACTTCATATCCAGCTTCAGGAGGTCAACCGGGACATCCTTCAGCATATTGAGGGATGAATAGCCGCTTGGGGGTGCGGACGTTTTCCTGGACCGATTATGCAATCAATCCAAGACTACGTCTATACTCCAGCGGGCTCATCCCGCCGAGAGATAACTTGATGCGTTTCTCATTGTACCATCTGACATAGGCGTCGAGCTCGCCAATGAAAGCGTCTATGCTTACGCCCATCCACGACCGGCCGTAGAACATCTCGTTTTTCAAACGCCCAAAGAAGCCCTCGCAGGCGGCATTGTCCGGCGAGCAGCCTTTCTTCGACATGGACCGGACTAAGCCAGCACTTTCAACCTTTCGAATCCAATCCGGCCAGCGGTAATGTCCGCCTCTGTCGGAGTGGACAATCGGATGCTCATCTTTGCCGAGCTGGGCAATCGCTTCATCGAGCATGGTGTTGGCAAGCTCTGCGTTGGGACTTGTGCCGATGGTCCAGCTGACAATGCAGCCGTCAAAGCAGTCGACCATGGGAGACAGATACACTTTTCCTGCGGGAAGTGCGAACTCAGTCAGGTCTGTCAGCCACTTTCTGTTAGGAGCATCTGCGTGAAAATCTCTGCTGACGATATTCGCGACAGCTGGGCTGATCTCGCCCATATAGGAGCTATAACGTCTCCGTTTTGCGCATCGCGCATGAAGATCTTCCTCGCGCATGATCCGGCGAACGACCTTTTCAGAGATGATTTTGCCGCCTTTGCACAGCTCAGTATGTATTCTGCGATAGCCATAGCACTGAAAATTATCCCGAAACACAGATCTTATACTTGCACGCAAATTCTTATACTTATCCGGTCGAAAAGTTGCTTTTCGCTGATAGAAATAGCTGCTTTTCGCCATTTTTATTGATTTCAGCAATTCACTAAGCCGATATTCTCCGGTCATGGCACCAATCACATCGGCTTTTTCAGCGTTTGTCAGGCTTTCCAGATTGATGCCGTCCCCTTTTTTTAGGATTTCTGCTGCTTTCTCAAGAATATCGCGCTCCATTTTCAGGCGATGGATTTCTGCCTGCAACGACTTGACCTCAGCCTCTAATTCTTCCTTGTTATCGGAAAGCGCCTCGAAGGAAGCTGTATCCTCTTGCTTTTTCATCCGGACTGATACCTTCCCGAGCAGCTCTTTTTTCCAGTTGTAAACCGTTGCTTTACAGACTCCGTACTGTGCCGCAATCTTGTAATCCGGGGTGCCGCTCATCCAAGCCTCAACGGCAGCCTGCTTCTGCTCTGGAGTATATCGTACCAGCTCCCGATCCGATTTGCAACGCCTGACTGGAGGCTTGCCTCCATCCGAGTAAGCTGCCCGGACCCACTGGCTCATCGTGTTTCGATCCGGATAGCCCAGCGCCCGGCATGTTGCAATCAGACTGCCTCCGTGCTCGTTATAATACGCAACAGCTGCATCGATCTGCTCCTGGCTGTAAACATCCCGCCGATTTGCCTTGCTGTGAAGCGTGCCGGTTTGCATATACTCGTTATACCATTGGCGCAGTGCATTTGGAGATGGATACCCCAGCTCATGGAAAACCATTATTTGGCTGCAGCCAGACTCAATATAAAACTGTACTGCTCGCATTCTTTCGTCATAGGAATACACGGACATTTACCTCGCTTTTTTGGTCCAGGTTTTTGTCCGCACCCCCCTTCCAAAATCGTCCATCTCCACAAAAAAGCCGTTTTCACGCAGTCTGTCAACCAGAGAGATAAGCTGGTTCGGATTTTCCATATAAACTGTCTCTGTTATCTCCAGTCTCAGATAGGATGGGTCGAGATTATATTTCATAACAAGCTCCACAAGGTGATCGCAGAGTTTCGGATTGTAGATATCACAGCGTGAGATGTTTACGGATATAGGCGGCACATCGATACCTGAGTCGAGCCAGCGCCTTATATATGCACAGGTACGGTCCCAGACATATTTGTCCAGCTCGGCTATAAAGCCGTTTCGTTCAAAGGCAGGTATGAACTTGCCGGGAGATATAAGTCCCTTCCGGGGGTGCATCCACCTCACCAGAGCCTCCGCTCCGTAGAGGTCTCCGTTGTAATGGTTGTACTGTGGCTGAAAATATACCGTGAACTGCCCGTCATGAAGCGCATTACGCATCTCTCCGATGATCTCCTGCTCCTCGATCAGCTTGGCCCGCATAGTGTCCTCATAATATGCATATGGCTTGGTATAGCCGTTCTTTGTAGAACGCAGCGCTATCTTGGCGCGGTCGCACATAAGTTCGACGTCTAGCGACGGGTCGTCAACGACATAAGCTCCCAGTCTGGCGACAAATCCGAATTCCGAATGTATGGTTGAAATCAGTTTTGTTATAACATACAAAACCTTTTCAGGGTCGAACATAGAACGCTCCACGCAGTTTACAAAGTCGTCGGCGCCGCAGTATCCGTAAGCAAAGGAATCGTCCTGTATAGACCTGTAAATCTCACCCACAGCCGCAAGAAAAGCGTCCCCCGCAGCAATTCCGTAGACATCGTTGAAGACCTTAAAGCGGTCTATGTCCCAGTGGAAAATAACATATTCTCTGTCGGGGTTCTCACGGAGCATGGTCGAAACGCGCCGGCAAAAGGCCCGCCTGTTGTATATTCCGGTCTTTTGATCTATTCTGGCCGCCTGCAAAAACTTATCCTGTTGTTTAAGAAGCTGTTCATAGAGACTGACCTTCTCTATCTTTTTTGCAGTCTCGCGGCGTTCAATGATGTTGCGAACCCTGTGCAGAACCATTCTCGAGTCGAAGGGCCTGCTGAAAACATCCTCAGCGCCGCAGTCCAGAGCCATAATCTGGCCCTCTATATCGTTGCGTTCCTTGACCACTATGGCAGGGATCCGACATAGCAGGTTTTCCCTGCGCATAGCCTTCAGGGTAATAAAATCGTCATGATTCGACTTGGAAACGTCAAAAATAATCATTGAGACAGGTGCACTCGAGCACAGCTTATGCATTGCCTCCCGTCCGCTCTTTGCTTCGATGACACGAAATTCGTTGCGAAGCACTCTTTCGAGTAGTTCAAGGTTCGCAGCGGAATCAAATACAATAAGTATTGTTTTCCTGTTGTCGGAGCAGTTAGTCATGGGTCATCTCTCCTTATGGGCTGGATATACGATGAAAAATGCCCGCCGCTCTCTTTGTCGGCAGGCGTCAAATGTTCTGTAACTGTCTGCCGTACACAAAATCATGTGGCCTCAGGTTTTCGGCTTAATTCGAGAGACGAGGCAGTTTAAGGATGTGTTTTTTTCAATTATAACATACTGTATTCCAAATTAATACATTTTTTGATCCCTCAAATATATTTATTGCACAGCACAGGCTTTACACAACAGCAGGCAGCGCTTTTGTCTGTGAACAATCCCATATCAGGAATAATATCGCACGTGTTTACAAAGAATAACGCCGCAAGCAATTTGTGACAAAATTTGCGGTGATGCGACACATCTGTCCGCAGTCCGCTTTTATTCGGGAGGTTATTATGAAAGCAACCGGTATCGTTCGCCGAATCGACGACCTGGGGAGAGTCGTCATTCCAAAAGAAATCCGCCGCACCCTGCATATCCGCGACGGTGACCC